>NZ_JBHIPT010000028.1:0-1451 GCF_042196205.1 Bartonella sp. AP21QHHD
AGTAAGACATATTGACGGAACGCAAAGCGTCAAAAAACGCAATGAGGAATTGGATTGGCTTAAAGAAGATGCGGGGCAAAACGTTTGTCGGATCTTAAGCAATGTTCGGTGTCTTTCAGAAGGGATTGATGTCCCTGCTCTTGATGCCATCATGTTTTTACACCCGCGCAATAGCCAAGTGGATGTGATACAGGCAGTAGGGCGTGTGATGCGTCGTGCTCCAAATAAAAAAACGGGCTATATCATTTTACCCATTATCATTCCTTCACACTTAGAAGCCAAAAAGGCTTTAAAAAACAATAAGAGATACCGTGTTGTTTGGCAAGTTTTGCATGCTTTACATTCTCATGACGAAAGGCTTGCTCGGACAATTAATCAGATGTCTTTAGGACAAGATAGCAGCCATACGATTGAAATTATAGAGATTAAACGAGCCAATGAATTAAAAGAGCTTACCACAACGGTTGATGAGATCTCGATACCATCCAAAACAGAAAGTTCTGGACGTGTCATTGGAACAGCAGAAAGCAAATCTCAATCGGTATCTGGAGGACAAGGAGACCTATTCCGCCGTTCTGAATTTTTTGATTTTGTCAAAGCCATTTTTCTGGATAGTTTTAAAATCACGGATTATNCGCATCTTCAAAACCTGCTTGCTGATGAAAACAGTGAAGCCTTTCACGCCTTTGATGCCTTCCATAAGGAATTACAAAACAACGTAAACAGCGATATTAAACAAGAGGAAGCGATTGAGATGTTAGCGCAACATCTTGTCACGCGTCCCGTGTTTGAAGCTTTATTTTACGGTAATGAATTTGTACAGAACAATGCCATTTCGCAAGCCATGGACAAGATCTTAAGAGAACTGGATAAAACGAACATTGAAGAAAAAACCAAAGATCTTGATCAATTTTACAAAAGTGTCACATTCTGTACAGCAGGTATTACAGAAACTCATGCAAAACAGAATCTTATTATCAAACTTTATGAAAGTTTTTTTGCCAAGGCATTTAAGAAAACCACGGATAAGCTTGGGATTGTTTATACACCCGTTGAGGTTGTTGATTTTATCATTCATTCTGTTGATGATGTGTTGCGTAATGAGTTTGGAAAAAGCTTGGGGTCACGGGGTTTTTCTATTCTTGACCCTTTCACTGGAACAGGGACCTTTATCACACGGCTATTACAATCCAATCTCATCAAACCAGAGGATATGGAATATAAATTCCGTCATGATATTCATGCCAATGAGATTGTTTTACTGGCTTATTACATAGCAGCGATTAACATTGAATCGACCTATCATAGTCTGATGAAAGGGAATTATATCCCATTCAAGCATATTGGTTTGGCTGATACGTTTCGGATGCTTGAAAAACAAGATCTTATGGAAGGTATACTCAAAGAAAACAGTGAATATTTGGAACATCAGAAAAATTTGACTATCGAAG
>NZ_JBHIPT010000029.1:0-1774 GCF_042196205.1 Bartonella sp. AP21QHHD
CATTAAACGATAATTTTAAAAGGATAGCGTGATGGCATTTCCATTATTATTTCCATTAGCTGGGGCAGCTTTTATGGCAGCGAGAGCTGCGCCTCATATTTTTAGATATATTGCTCCCAAAGCGGTTACAGGGGCGAATAGATTGGGACAATTAATAACAAAGAACCCCGTGGGGAATTTCATAACAAAGTACCCCAAAACCTCTCTATTTATGACTGGAATGTCAGGTATTGAAAGTATGATGACACCAGAGAAAGCACAAGCCCCATCCAACCCCTATTTACAGAATAGTCTGAATCCATATGGACCATTTATGCCCTATACGGCTCCTAAAGCGGAAATGCCTCTTGGATTTGATCAACATCCACCCATGCCAAATGCACTAGAGAGTACTCCACAAGAACTAAAACCTCATGTTAATGAACAAACGCAACCATTAGCACCCGCTTCCCCAACACCGACTCCTGAACTGACAGATGCAGAGAAATTTTTACAGTCCAATACTTATAAGTTTTTTCAATCAGATGCGTATCAGAAGCTCAAAGATCTTTTTGCAGGTATGGCAGAATCTTCATCAGACGGTTCTGGGTGGGATGCGCTTGCAAGTGGTGTGAAGCATCTTAATGAAGGTGATAAACGAAGAGAACAAGTCAATCAAACCGTCGAATACCTAAAATCTAAAGGTTACAGCGAAGAAGAAGCTGCTATCATGGCACGTAATCCGCAAATGCTTAGTGCGATGCTAACAGGTGGTGATAAACCTCAGTTAGATAAAGGTTATGAATGGGATCCCAATTCACAACTAGGTGAACGTAGAGCGAGACCGGTTAAGGGGTCGATGCAGGAACTTGAGTATAATCAGAAAAAACGAGACATAGAAGAGTGGGAAATAGGTAAGAGAAACACTGCTGCTGTAGCAGCAAAAGAAATTAATCATATTGTGGATACAGTTAACAATGCTCTTCAAATTATAGAGAAGAATCCCAAAAAGGCTGCTGGTAAGGTCGGTGCTTTTACTCAGATTTTCCCCGATACTGCTGCAAAAACATTAAAAAATAAATTAAAAACGCTTGAAGGTGGTGTCTTTGTTCGAGTGATTGAAGCAATCAAAAAGCAAAGTGACGGCGGGAAATTAGGCGTTGGACCGTTATCTAATGAAGAAAGCAGGCGCATAGTAGCATCTTATGGTACTATGGACATTAGCGATAAACCAGAAGAACTATATAAAACGCTCTTAAAAATCAAAGATATGTTTGATCTTTTTAAAAAACTGAATGATGAGGAAATTTATAGGTTGTCAAATGGAATGGAAGTAAGACCGCGTCTAAAGTATTCTGCTCAATATGCTAATCAGTCGATGCCGCAAGGAGGTGTTGAAAAATTGCCAACTATAAGTAGCAGAGAAGATATTAAAAAACTTGCTATTGGAGAAAGAGTATCCATACCAGACGGTAACTATATATATGACATTATTAGGGATAGATAAATGGTTCATCATAATAATACTCATCAAGATTTTCCAGATTTTGGTCCTGGAATAAGAATTATACGCCGTATCCCTAAAGAGGAATACGAAACATCGGTAGAGGAACCATTTCCAGATTTTGGTCCTGGAATAAGGGTTATACGTCGTATCCCTAAAGATGAATACGAAACATCATCCCAACATCCCGAAATAAGTAGCAGTGAAGCCTTTTGGAATTCTTTAAAGCATGGATTGAGTTTTAATTTAGATGATGAGATTGCGGGGATCACAGCGGCAGGACGTGATTCT
>NZ_JBHIPT010000030.1:0-2754 GCF_042196205.1 Bartonella sp. AP21QHHD
CGTGTGATTGATCTCTGTTGTGCGCCCAAAGGAAAACAAAGTGCCCCCAGCTGTTAAGCGAACACCGCTTTCATACTCCAACATGCTGTCATCAAGGCGTGACATATTGCATTCAACAGCTTGCACATTATAACCATAGGTCCCACGGCGAAAATCAGAGCGCAAACTTTTGGAAAGGTCGGTAATCGCTTCAATAGCTTCAAGGCTTTTGCGTTCAGGCAACTGATCAAAATCAAGTTGAAAGGAATTCCACCATGCGCGCCCCGTCCAGGCGGGTTGAAAGCGTGCTGTAATCTCTAGCCATTCAAGCCCCATCTCTATTGCCGCAAGGGAGCCACGTATCCTCTGCCATTGAAGCCCTTGATCAATCAAATCATAGAGATTTGGAACATAAGGTGTCAGTTCACCAAGCCCGTATTCTTCAATCAACCACGGCAAGAAACGGGGAGGGCGTGTGATCAGTTTTGCGCGTGAAATCCCCAAAACAGAACCATCAATATCTTGATGAAAATCGCAAGCATCGGCAAGGCGCTTTTCAAATTCTGTTGCGTTTGTGGGAAGGAGGGAACCAACCATTAGCGCGCACGCCCTTTGAAGTTTAAGGTGATTTTTCCAATCGATAAAATTTCTTCATCACAAACCATACTGTCTTGTGTTGGGGTAATGGCAATCACTTTCTGGACACCAGCAATCATTAGTTTTGAAATCCACCACGACAAACTTAATTCACGACCAATGGCTTGTTCTTGTTTCCAAGCCGTGCGTAAATTTGTTTCCATTGTCGTGAGAATTTTCAAAGATGTTTCTGGTAACAGCCAAACATCTGCTTCTAAATCCAGCACTTTTTTAACAGCAGCGTGAACAATGATTGTATCATTGGTCATGATGATATTTTTTCTGTGAAGAGCTTGTGAAACTGCTTGTATGAGATCTTCAGAGGCTGTTCCTTCTTCATTATTACCAAAAACAGCAACATAGATGGTTGGGTTTTTGCCTTTACGATAGATAATGGCATCTTTCACTCGACTATCGGCTGTTAAGGCGATAAGTTTGTAATAGGGTTCTGTTCCACTTCCGTTTCCTCCACGGGCATGAAGCTGTATGCGTTCACGATATCTCTCGTCACTTTCACCCTCCATGCGGGCAAGACCATGCCAGTTTCCCAAAGCATCAAGAGATTCACCGGTTGCAAAATCAAGAATGTTGTTGCGTGCTGCCTCGTTAATACGCTGTCTTAAAAGCAACTCTCGATAGCTAAAAGCCTCTATGACTTTTACGGCCGGATCACTTTCAAGAATGGTATATTCAGGCAAAAGCTCTTTTAAATGGACAAGAGCAGCAGCGCGTATTTCTTCAAAAGAAAGTTCTGTGATGATGTCTGGTTTTGCAAGCACTCCATTCATTTTATCAATAATCCTTCCATGGTAATGGGCTTGCCGGATGGCAAATAAATGCCTTCAAAGGATAAAGAAACGTGTCCATTCTCACCCCTTTTAAAATCAATTTTTTTCAATTTAAAACGCGGTTCCCACTTGTCTAAAGCCTCAGCAACAGCAGCATAAAGAGCAACAGCAAAAGCATTATTAACCGGTGCATCAATGAGTTCAGCAACACGTGAACCATAATCACGCCGCATTACACGCGAACCAATCCGCGTTAACAAAATATCAAGGATTGATTGACGCAAATGATCAATGCCGGTTAATGGCTTTCCCGTTGTGCGGTCCATTCCACTGTTCAATTGGGATCTCCTGTCATAGAACCACCAGGGGAAACACCGCCATGAACATGTGTTGCTCCTACATTGGTGCCGTTATGTCTTAATCCACTTGAATGAATGGAAACATTATTTCCAGAATGAAGAGAGAGACTATCATTCGAATTCAGTGAAACGCCACCACCTGCCTTCAAAGAGATGTTGCCTTTTGCGTTTAAATTTATATCGCTTTCTGAAACAATCTTTATGCCTTCCGGTGCCGTAAGCTCTAACTTGCCCCCATCACCTTTTAGTGACACACCATCAGCGATTGTCAGAATAAACTTTCCGCCGGATTTGATGTGAATTCCATAAGTGTTTTGTTCATCATCATATTCAAGGCTGGTTCCATCAGGGTATATCGTTCGGTGAATGCTGCCTTTATCGGCTGCTTGATTAGCATCGGTATGAAGTGAACCAACAATCACCCCTTGTGATAAATCCCCTGATGACGAGATAACAATCACTTGCTCTCCGATATCACGCCCTTCATACGAGCGTGTTTTACCGGCGCGGGCTTGTGTGTCTGGAATCCAGTCACTGACAAGATTGCCACTTTTTATCCGATAGCGTGCGTTTTTATGGTCGACATGGCTAATTTTTCCCACCACAACCATATTGGCCACACGTCTTTTTAGATCTGTGATTTCTTTATCGCGCCGCTCTAACATGTCCACCTTCAATTTTATGGTATTTGTCTTGGTTTCCCATACCTGTTTCTGGTTTAAAACCGACAAGGGGTTCAACAACTCTTTCGGTTGCCTTTCCTTCATCAAGGCAGGGGATATTGGTGACGTAAGTTACGTCAAAGGTTAAAATTGCACCGTGGAGTGCTAGAGCGCCATTATCGCCAAAGGCAAAAGCAATATTTTGCAGGCGGCATGTTTCAACGCTGTTGTTGAGATTGGGATTAGCGTAGAAAACCTCCTCAACTTCCCATGCTAATTGGTCAACAAAACGTGCTCCATCTTCACATGTCGCATAACATTCAACATCTA
>NZ_JBHIPT010000031.1:0-3283 GCF_042196205.1 Bartonella sp. AP21QHHD
CGCATTTCATTCATGAGAATAGGCAAGCCTAGTGAAGAGCAACATAACAGTAGCAATTCTAAAGCGGCTTAAAACAGCAAAATAGTGAAAAGTGCTGATCATTTTACGATTAGATATGCATTTAAATCGACAAAAAGGTACCATAAAAAGCGATTTAAAGATTTTACGATGAAAACCACATCCGCAATATAAAACGCTCTGTACGGTCAAATTTTAGGTAAATAGACCAATTGGTAAAAATAGGAATTAAAACATGGAAATATTAAAACGAAGATTCTTTAAAAAACGTAAACAGCCTATGCAAAAAGAGTTTGTTGCAACAGCTGTTGGTTATGTTCCTTGGGGAGACGGAGCAGAGGAGTATTTTTACAACCTCTACGAATATGAAGACGGCACAAGAGAGTGTGAAAAGTTTGATGGCGGACAGTATTATACCACACCAGAAAATGCNGCATTCTCAATTACGAACCTCTTATAGATGAGATTAACAGAGAGATCAAAAAATTATCGAAAACCGCAGGAAATAAATATGTTTACAGATAAGCAGCTAAGAGCCTTGTTTGGCATTATAACTTTTATATTTTTATGTTTTTTAGGAATTAAAAAAAATCCCTACTTTATTCAAAGTATTTTGACATTCGCATCTGTTTCTTTGGTAATAGTCACAACTGTTTTTGCAATTTTATGCAATTCCAAGATTCCTTCTGAATTGCAGAGCAACCCAAAATACAAACGCGGCAATACAACAGGTTGGGTGAAACTAACACGTGATTTACAACAGTATATGCACAGACTTTTAAAGCTAATAAGTTTAGCACTTGTCGTTTTAATTTTCCCAAATAGTTATAAGGAAACTGTTTCTTTACCTTTCATTTCTAAGTACGTGGAGTACAAGCTTTCTTTTTCATTGGATAATGTACTTTGGTACTCAGATATTGCTCTTTGGTATTCTTTTTTAGTTTGTGTATTGTTTCTTATGTTACATACACGCAGTTTAATAAACATATCTATTTACACACTACAGTGCTCAGTTAAAAAGCTATAGTAAAATTTCCGATTTTATAAAACTGTTCAGATTACGTTGTTTCTTCTCAACGTTCATAGATGAGATCAACAAGGAGATAAAAAACTATCGAAAGCAGTTTGATACTCTTTGTAGCAGGAAAGAGATCAACGCATTGAACGAAGCATGGCGTCACGTAAAATTGCGTTAATCCGTGTTTGATATCCTTTCCCTTGACTTTTAAGCCACGCTAGAACGTCTGAATCCACACGTACTGTTGTGACAGTTTTGGTTGGTTTATAGAATGGATTGCGAACGGCGTTTTTCCAAAATGCATCATTGAGTGACGGAATATCACTATGATCAATTGCACTGTCCGGCATTGCAGCCAGCTTATCAACTTCAACTCTCTGTTTATCTGTCAAAGGTGATAAGTTACCTACATCAATTTCATAAAGAACTTTCTTCTTCATAACGTTTCCTTTCTTTCGAGTTAGCTCGCCGCGCTGAAATAATACGGATTACTTCTATACCATCTTTATCATCATGGACAGTATGCGCCACGAGCAGCAGTAAAAAACCATCCACAAGACCCAAAGTTTGCCAACGATATTCTCCGTTTTCAATACGGTCTTGTTTAACCATGGCGAACGGGTCTGCAAAAACACGAGCAGCAATTTCAAAACTGACACGGTGCTTTCTAAGATTACTTTTCGCTTTAGCTTCATCCCATTCAAATCTTATTTTCATATCTTATGTTAATACATTTATGTATGTATTTCAAGAGTTTTAAATGAACACTGAACTATTTATGTTTTTTTGCATATTAAATATAATTTTATATGTTAAAAAACAATAATATCCTTTTGAAATAATTGAAAAAATAAGCAAATCATGCTAAGATTTTCTATGTATTAAAGTACAAGTTTAAGGTAAGAAAAAACATGCTAAATAAAGTGACATTAATCGGGCGTTTAGGTGCTGATCCCGAAAGCAAAACAATGAATTCTGGAGCAGAAATAGTCAATTTTAGTATAGCGACTTCTGAGAGCTATACAGATAAAAAAACCAATCAAAAAGTAGAGAAAACAGAATGGCATTCCGTTGTGATTTTTAATCCACATTTGGCAAAAATTGCACTTCAATATCTAAACAAAGGTTCAAAGGTTTACATAGAAGGAAAATTACAGACACGCAAATGGCAAGATAAAAATGGGCATGACCGTTACACAACAGAGATTGTCTTACCACAATTCAAAGGCGAGTTGTATTTGCTTGATGCCAAAAAAGATCAATCGGCATCCCCTACCCCTTCACCTATTACTTCTCAAAATTATGCTATCGCTTCAGGTGCTCAAGATTATAGAACAGCTCTTAACGATAGCGTCCCATTCTGATTGAAAAAATATGGCTAAAAGAAAAAAACGTACAAAACGTGGTCGTCCTCGGATTAAAGGGTGTATCAGAGAACCAAATGGACGTATCTCACGAGCAAAAACACCGCATGAACCCATGGATAAATTGGCAATTGAAATGCGTGCCAAACGCTTCTGTTTGACCATAGAAGAGGCTAAAAATCCGCTTTCCGGTACCTATATCGGGCGGCTTTATTTGCAAGGCGAAATAAATCAAGACCAATATGATGCTGCGCAAAAATATCTTGAAGTGAAAAATGACTATTCGTGTGCAAAAGGTTTGCCAAGTGCTGTTTATGATAAAATGCCCTCATCTTCTGATGAGACAGCAAAAGAAAAATGGATTAAATTTGCAACAGAACAGTTTTCAAACATGCAAGAGGCTATCAAAGAAGCACAACACCTCTATAGACAGTATAATCTTTATGCCGCGATACAACATCTTGTTATAGAAAACCAAACATTACCACATCTTGTTAGTTCTTTGCGTATTGCTCTAAATGCTCTCCAGAAGTATTTTTATCCAAAAAATAAATGGTAAATGCTTTAACGTATAAACGATTTTTGGGAACGGAATATTTGCATCATTTGTTTGTAAAGCAGCATATTTAGGTAAAAAAATAAAAAAAACACAATATATTGATTTTTTTGTTGACAATATGTGAAAAGTCGTATTTAATGACGCTGCTGTACTGGTCGAATTGCGTCCAAAATTCAAAAATATCCTCTAAAAATTTAGTAAAATGTGATCTTGAAACGTGGCTAGAAAGCCCTGTTTTCTGGGTAATTCTGACTAATCTATTTTTCAAATAACAAAAATCAATAATTGACTAATGATGTCATTAATTATGACGCAAAAGGAGCA
>NZ_JBHIPT010000032.1:0-1094 GCF_042196205.1 Bartonella sp. AP21QHHD
GCATCTATTTCATAGATTATATTACCCTTTTCATCACGGTCGACCACAGCGATGGGGTGCTCTTTGATAAACATGGTTTTATAGGAGTCATCACTGTATTTAAATCCTTCTTCTAAAAGTTGGGTTGCCATTTCACGGTTTTCATGGACGATTTGTTCCAGCTTGCCTGCATCGAGCTGTTGTACACCCTTATGGGCGGTGGCAGTATCACGATTAAGGGAGGCTATGGCTTGTTCCACATCTTGCCCTGTCAATGCCTTCTGCCCAGCTTCATCAGTAATGACAATGGTGCCATCGCTAATGGCGGATTTGGTGTATCCTTCCTCTGAATCTTGGGCTTTTGAATGATCTAAGACATTTTTGGCAATGTTTTTCCCGACACCATATTTACCCTGATACATCGGACCACCGGCAGAAATACTTAAACCTTGGCTGCTAGCTTGCGCATGCGCACCGTTGCTGATATCACTGGTGCTAATGCTTCCTGTGGTCAGGCTGTTTTTTTCTGCCGGCGCAGTGCTGGCAATAAGCCCCCCAGTTAGGGTCGTTTTGTCTTTAACGTTGATCTTAAAACCGCCATCACCGGCTTTGATGCCTGATTGCTCCACAACACTATGATAATCGCTAGAGGATTTATCCTTGTTCAAGGAAATATTGGTTGTGGCTGCATCATCCTTTTTTCCACCATTAAACCCAATAGAAAAAGAGTCTTGCTTGCTGGAAGTTTGTCCCGTATCACTGCGGCTGGTAATGGCGAAATCACCCCCTACTTCCATTTCTACATGGTCTGCAGAAGCCACGGCGCCTGCCAGTATGGTGTTTCCCTGACTTATGGTATGAAGAGTGCCAGTGCCTATAATATGGCTGTTCTTGTGATGCACTTCCTCACTGGAACCCTTGCCTTTACCAAAAGAAGCATTCCCCATCCACCCTGGACCACCGGTACCATAACTATACCCAACATTCATTGAAGCGCTTTGCGTATGATTTTGTGTGCTTTGTGTGTTTTGCGCACTTTCAAAAGTGATATCTTTACCTGCTCCCATGGTGATATTCCCGCTCTGTTCATCATTGCTTTGCATCGGGTTTGTACC
>NZ_JBHIPT010000033.1:0-3860 GCF_042196205.1 Bartonella sp. AP21QHHD
TATCAAGGCAGGAGTTTGGTTGCTCCTATGAATCCAAAGACAAATTTTATCAGAAAAGTTATTTGTTGGATTTCAAAAAAAGACTCCTCAGCAAGAAAAAAGAAAAAGTAATTATTGCAAATATTGGAGTAATGACACTAAAAGGCGCTCTCTAAGCTTTAATGATCATCCCCTTTAATTATATCATATATTGTAAATGCGAGATGATTGCACAGAGACAAATGAGAAAAGAGCTCCTTCAAGAAAACATCCTTTATATTCTATCAATGTAATCCAAATTCCATTGGCTATAGTAGAGAATATTGATCAGTAGAAACACTCATTATGAGTAAAAACACACTGTGACTTATGGAGAAAAATTTATGAAAAGTTATACTTTATCGGATGTTGCACAATATATTGATATGCATAGTCATGCTATTAATTTTGGTACTAAAGATAATGCCCCTGATGATGTACGGATTAAAACAGCTGAGAACACTCTTGGTTTACAATTTACCTCTTCCTATAAGAATTTTTTAAAAAATTATGGAGGAGGAGAAATTGGAGGTGAAGAAATATTCAGTATTTATGAAATCTGTGCAGGTATTCCTGCTGGTGATATTGTTTACCGAAATTTGCTCGATAGAAGAGATGGCTTTACGGACCCCAAACAACTTGTTATCTGCACAACTGATTTTGGTGAAACCTTTTATTTTGATTATACGCAGTTTCGGGATGGTGAATGCCCACTCTNTAAAAGAATTAAAGAGTATGCAGGGGAAAATTCATGAAAACCTATACCTTAGATGATGTTATACAACTAGTTGATAATAGGATAATTGCGATTTATTGCCTGTTATGAAAACATCTCAATAGAAACTGACAATTATAGAGATGAGAAAAATACCTTTTAATAGACCTATGTCAGTGTTGTCAGTTCTTTTTAGCCCCTATGGCATTTTTTTAAATGAGAAAAAATTAAAAACATTATATTTCAATATGTTATTATTTTAATAACACAACTCATATCAATAGTACAATCTTTAAAGATAACCAATGATGTGAGTTGATTAAAACTTGTCAGTTTGTGTCAGTAAATTGAACTGATAACTAGATTATTTTAGTGAGTAATTAGTGCGTGTCTTATGAAAAGCGTATGAAAGTAAAAACTGATTACGTTATCAAAATCCCTTTTATGAATTTTTATAAGTTCATTTGAATAGATAAACTTATGATTTTAGAGAATGATTACAACGTGCTTTATGAAAAGCATATGATCCTTTAAGCCTTTCAAAAGATAGCTTGTAACTCATAAGAAATGCTATCAAGACCATTATGGTTATGAGTTTTGGAGGTTTAGGGGTTTTTGGGGGTTTTGGAGGTGCTTTTTACGCCCCCCCTTTACATATTTTTCAATAAAAAATAAAAGTCATTATATTTCAATATATTAGCATTTTAGAGATACAATCTATATTAAAACACAACCTATAAATACAACCAACGGTATATTTTTGAAGGTATTTTGAGGGTGTGAGAAACCTTCAAAACCTATAAGTAATATAAGAAAATGAATATATATAACTCTCTTTAAATAAAGCTTTTGAAAACAATAAAGCACTCATTTTAGATTACGGTATAATCTTTTAAAGGCAATGTAAAAAATCTAATTCACTTTAAGATGGGATTTCTTATAAGCCTTAAAGCAATCCAAAGTACAGTGTTAAAAAGTGCAAATGCTCTTTTTTAGAATAACGCATATAAACACTCCTTTTAGAGATTGTATGTAAGCAATGTATAAAGGGGGTATAGGAACCTATAGCTATAAGACCTTATACCCCTTGTAAGGTTATCACACTCATTATGTGAGCATGCTTTAATAAGCTTATTCAGTTTCTCTTATTTCTAATTTTGGTAAGTTCTTAACAATCTTCATTGTTTCTAAACTTACGGTAATAACCCTTTGAAATAACTCTAGAGGGTAGGCAGGGTTGCCAATGGTTTCAACAGCATAGCGATTGGCATCATTAACAATACCACTCTTTTTATCAGTCTTAACGCATTGACGCCCCATAACCCATTCAAGAGCAGGCTTGCCATTGACAATATACTCATAAGCTTCAAGAGGGATATCTGTTATTGTGATATTGTTATTATAAATAACAGTTGATTTATCTTTCTCTTTACCTGCTTTTGCGAATTTCATTTCAGTTACATAATAAAACTTTTCTGGATTAGAGATCTCTGTCTGTTTTGGATTACCCTTTTTAAAGGTTACTGGATAAGGTTTTACATCTTCATAATTCACATGCAAATGACCCAGTTCACGTCCTGCTGTCACAAACTTCCAAAAATCATCAGCATTTTTTACACACGGGATACGAGGCAATTCTTTAGAGAGGTTATCAGCATAACGAGAGCGGTAATCTTCCGAATGCAAAATTCCATAAACGTAATAGAATAAATCATCTTTCGTGATAGTTTCATTAGGATAAGCGGCTTTAAAATGTTCTAACCCTTCATTCGTAATGGCATCACGCTTTTGTAAACTAGCTGTTTTACTTTCTTCTGTAAATAAATAGGATTGTTTCTTGTTTTTATCTTTTGAGATCGTGCTATCTTTGTAAATATAGCGCGGAAAGCATTGACTAGTATCCATCGCATGAAAATCAGGCACATTTTTAGTCATAAATACAGAAAAACCACACCTTGCTCCTATGCCTGTAATTTGAATTACTTTATTTTCAACCGTTTTCCCCATCGGAAATATACAAGGAATTTTAGCAACCATTTCATTAAAGGCACGATTGTAATAAAGCCATTGCTGTATAAAAGGACGATAAAGGCTTTGAATAAGGCATATATCTTCAAATTCAAAAATCTTTCCTTTAGTTAAATGTTTTTTAAGATTAATACTCCAACTAATTTTGCGTTCATCCGTATTGACGAAATCGTCTACGACATTAGCACGTGTTTTTCGGTCAGTATGTACATAAGTATCATTAAAATGTTCCACTTCGCTATTATAGGAAGCAATCATATTATTCATGTTTTTCTTTAAAACTTCACGGCTGGAGTTATATGCCCAAGCATCACGATTAGTTTTTAGACCACAAGAATAAATCTCAAACAGTTTTTTATCATAAGGTTTCTTATCACCTAGAGCTAAGAATGTTTCAAAACTGTCATCACGTTGATTTATCCAATCACCATGTTTATCTGGTGTAATCATTTGCCAGCTTTGTTTACGTGTAATACCACCAACACTACCAAAGTATTCAAGAGCTGTAAGTTTTTCTTTTATCGTACGATTATTACCAATATCATGATAGTAAATTTTACATTCTTCAGAAACATTGGGATTTTTGATAAATAAGGTTACGGCAATACCAGTCATACTACCACTACCAAAAACATTTTCTCCTTCTTGAGCTTTTCCATCGCTTAACATATTTTTACGGATATCCCCCCGTAAATTAAGTACATAAATGCTCGTAAATTCGTTGGCTAAAGATTTTCGTAAACCATCCATTGTCGACTTTTCTATATAACCAGATCCAGAAACAAAGCCGATTACCCCAGCATTATCAATACGATCACTAGCCCAGCGTATAGCACGAATATAACTATCGTAAAGTGCTTGCATATTGATTGATTCAGATTGAGCAGCATAGGTTTCACGAATACGGTCATTTAATATGGGATAAGGGGTATTCTTTGCATTGTCATTAGCACTTTTTTGACCTGTTGAATAGGGAGGATTGCCAAAGATAACTTCGATATTTAGATTTTTCTGGTGTTCTAAATATTCACTGTTTTCCTCTAGTAAACCTTTCATCAAATCTTGTTTTTCAAGCATCCGAAACGTATCAGCCAAACCA
>NZ_JBHIPT010000034.1:0-4578 GCF_042196205.1 Bartonella sp. AP21QHHD
CACACCCATACCGGCATGGAGCAAATCTTCCCAAAAGCAAAGTGCCTTCAAACGCTCTTCACAGCGCCTTTTATGCGCCTTTGAAAGCCCCTCATAACGCACCCAAATACTTGTCTTTTGATCGCTTTTCTCTGTCTTTTCTTCTACACAAATTCCACCTGCCCGCACCAACAACGCCGCCCGCGCCCCCTCCGGCAATAAAGAGATGTGATACTCCCAAACCGGCTTGGTTTTGCCTAATGTTTGGCGAAACAATTGTGTATTCAAACGCCATTTCTTAAGCGCAAGATTGTTGAGACCGATCTTTGTTTTCGGCAACCCTGGCAAAGCTGCCTCAGCCAATTCGGCAATAGTAAACCATTCCTTCATGGCTGCCCCCTTTTAATGCGAACCGGCGTTGCGCGCATGGCTTTCAATTGCGCTGCAATCTCCCGCTGTTCCTGCTGAAGCCGCGCAATTTCTGCTAACCGCGCCTCATCCCCTTGCAACAGCAACAATCCATCTTCACTCACCACCTCATCCCAGAGCCAAAATGCCTCTGTCGCCCGCACAAATGCCTTAAAACGCGGCAGGGAAATATCCACCTGCTTACTTTCTGCCACATAAGCATCCAAACTCGCCTTACTTAAACACCCAATCCCTAAATAATGCGCCATACGCTCTGCAATCACACTGCGCTCATGCCGGCATTCTCTCAAAGCCCGCGCCATCGCACGCTTAATGCGTGAGCGAAACCGCCCTAAATCAATCTGCGCAACGGGTTCACGACAAGGAAAAACCGGCTTTTGGAAAAAATCAAGCTGCCCGCAACCATGCCTCTTCATGACAGCACCTCCCCCGATTGCTTGTTCAAATAATCATAAAACCGCGCCTTTGTCTGCGCATCTGCCCTCTGCCAAACACCCAATAACTGAGCAAAAATCCGTTCCTGTTCATTAATTTGCGGCGGCGTATTAATCCCATTGACCAAATCAACAGCCCGCCGTAAATCTCCCTCAACCTGTTGCAAAGCAATTGCCACCCGCCGTTGCGCAACCGGCTCCATCTTGGCTAATTTTAACAACTGCGCTTGATTATCCGCCAATGCCGTCCCCCGCAAAACCGCCCGCAACTCCGGCTGTAAATGCTGAGCAATGCTGTTAAGACGTTTTACTGAAACTTGAGACAAACCAATACGATCCGCCACATGTTTAGAAAAAGATAAAACTGTCCCTTTACCATTTTCTTCATCTGTATAAGAAATAGGGACAACTTGTCCCAATTTCTCATCACCGATCAAAGGATCAACTTGATCCTTTGATTTTTCATCCCCTTCACACCCAGTTTCATGGTGCTCTGAAGAACCATCATTTGGCAAAGGTGCAAGTTGCACCTTTGCCACTTTGTCCTTTGTATATTGATTACCACCGATCAAAGGGTAATGTTTACCCTTTGATTTTCTGTCCCCACCAACCTTAATCTCCCCATACTTCTTTTCCCACAATTCGCGGTAAGTCTGGACAAAAAGCGCACGATCAATAACAGACAATTCATTGCGAAAAAGGTTTTCAGCCACTTCTAAAAGCGCGGCATTATCCTTATCAGCCTGCACCACAACAGCATCAATGTCACTATAGCCCAAAAGCTCAGCAGCACGCAGCCGATGCGCACCAGCAATAAGCGTGTAATTGCCTTCCTTAGCATTGGGGGTATGGCGCACCGTAATCGGATTCATCAATCCCTCCCGCGCCATTGATTGTGCAAGCGCCTTGGCATGCTCATCATCCACAGGGCGTATACGCTCCGGCACCACAATCACATCAAGAGCAAGCTTTTGAAACTGTGCCATCACGCCCCCGCCTTTCTGATCTCTTTAAAGAATAAATCCATCGCACGCCCCGCCCATCTTCGATAAGCTTTCGCAAAAACGGGTTCTTCCAAACGCCGGTTAATGGTACGCAAAGAACGAGCAACAGCAGTGCGTTCCCGCTCTTGCATGGCAACAAGACGCCGCCGCGGCACCTCAAACTGATAATGCAAAATATGAATAACAATCTGTCGTGCTAACGCCGCATCAAATAAGCCATGCGGAGGGTCAATAATATACCGGATCGGCAGATGCTTAAATCCACCACTCACCGCCTTAAAAGAACAGGCAAGCATAGCTTCCAAACGTTCAGCTTCTGAATAAGGATTAAAGATTTCTCTTTTTGCCTCGGGCGTCCATAAATTACAAGCAGCAACCATAACCACCCCCTATAAAGAAAACTTGACCAGCTAATCTTAAAAAACAACCCATCCAATCGGCTGCTCCATGATGCAACGCTATGCAATTTATCTTGCCTATTTCGTACTGATCTTTAGACATTGATAAACCTTTTTATCTTATGGTATTTAAATTCATGGCAAATGCGCAAAAGCGCAAAGCCGTGTAACGAAATTCAAGCAGCATTCCCACTCAAAGCAGAATGCGCACGCGAATCTGTATTGGCATGTTTTGCTGCTTTAAAAATGCGACGGCGACTTTTGGGGTAGCGGTCGTAAAAAACTTGCTCGACGGGCAAACCGATAAAATCGGCAATAGCGCGTTCGGCTTTCTCGTTAGACCGTGTCCAGATATGTTGAACACTGGATGACGATAGTTGATAAGCTTTCGCGAGCTCCGCCAAGGTCATATTACGGCGGCGTAGCTCGGCTAAAATACTATGGCGATCCCAAACTTGGATGCATGTTTGTGTGGTTGTCATAACTTTCGCTCCTGCTTCAAACGGATGCTCAAACCATCCGTTTTTTGTGGGGTTAATTGTAAAATATCTGCCCTCTATATCGGGCGGTAATAATAGTTATGATTTACATTTATAAATTTGTCAACCCTAAATGTAAATCTGGAGTGATTTTTTTTGGCAAGATCTGAAAAAAAACCTAAAACAGAACTGGCAAAGCGGTTATGTGAAGTACGGATCGCTCTTGGTTTTACTCAGCGCAAGCAGTTTGCTGATCATCTTACAGTACCAGAAAGTACTATGTATAATTACGAAACTGGCTTACGCGAACCGCCTTCATCAATGTTAGTAATTTACAAAAATATTTGTGGTATAGACGTCAATTGGCTTCTCACTGGAGAAGGCGAAATGTTTAGTGACATGGCAAAAGCGAAAGCAGCAGGCTTTAAAGCACCCACCATTCCTGCTGGTCTCATGAAAAAGCTTGGTCGCATAGCTTATACAACCTATCGCGATGCTAAAATAAAACTCCCCCCAGAAGATATAGCGGAACTCGCGGCGGAACTTTATAAAAAACTGCAAGAGCTTGTTCAAGACATCAACGACACGGAAGAAGTAGAAGCAACTTTCCCTCTTCTTAAAATTCATTTAAAGCGTCAAATAGAGGCTGAAAGAGTACATCTAGAAACTACACAAAATACGGCTTAATGCCTCTCTAAGATGAATGGGGAATCTCTTTACGTTTTAAAATCCCGTAACTTAAAACAAACCTCAATATGAATAAGGAGCATTTTTGGCACGTTTAGAAACAGAACCTAAAACACCATTGGCAAAACGCCTGCGTGAAATAAGACGAATCCTCGGAAACGAAGAACGTGGTGCTTTTGCAAAATCTCTTGATTTGGCGAAAAATACGCTTGCAAATTATGAGCTCGGTATAAATGAGCCACCAGCATCTATCGTAATTGCCTATCACAAAATTTATGGTGTAGACTTTCATTGGCTTCTCACTGGTGAAGGCGAAATGTTTAGTGACATGGCAAAAGCGAAAGAAGCTGGTTTTAAACCACAAACTATCCCTACTGGATTGATGAAAAAACTCGGTCGCGTGGCTTATACAACCTATCGCGATGCAAATATAAAGATCCCTCCTGAAGATATAGCGGAACTCGCGGCGGAACTTTATAGAAAACTGCAAGAGCTTGTTCAAGACATCAACGACACGGAAGAAGTAGAGCTTATTTTACCTCTTATAAAATTGCATTTAAAGCGTCAAATAGAGGCTGAAAATGCACATCCAGAAACTAAATAAGATACAGCTTAATGCCTCTTTAATATGAAAAATCGATATGAAAATCTTTTTACATTAAAAAAATAATATAACTATTTGATTAATAAGTATATATTGCCTCTAAAAATAGATAATCATCAATAGGTGAAAATCTTTTTTGCTTTTTTGGTTATTTTTGGCTGATTTTGGAATCGATTGAACTTTTGGAGTGATTTTTTTCACAGGGTCTTCAAAGGCGGTTTTCTGGGCTTTCACAGACTTTTCAAAATTTTTCACAGGGTTTTCAAAGACCTTTCAAAGCCTTCTCTCATTTTTACCTTTGAAACGCACTTTTTTCTAATTTTCGCTCTTTTTAGCTCTTTTTTACAATTTTAGGTGTCAAAATCTATTTTGACAAAACGCGCATTTAATGCTAAATTTTATACATAAAAACAACAAATTACCACGTATTCCTACCTAATCCCACCTTTTCCCACTTAGTATAAAACCTAGTGTCAAACTACAGTAGCTTGCCAGCGGGTTTTGTATAATTTGCCACTAGGTTTTGTACCAATTTATTTTTTTTCAAAGAGTTTTTAAGGTGTT
>NZ_JBHIPT010000035.1:0-1508 GCF_042196205.1 Bartonella sp. AP21QHHD
CTGATAACCTCTCTAAAGAATTGCCTCGCATCCCTTGTGTAAAAAGCGCTGAAGATTTTTGGAAGTTTGTTAATGCTGGACATGAACTAGGGCATTTGCACGTGAATTATGAAACTGTAGAGCCTTATCCAGTGACCTTTAAAAAGGGTAATCCAAAACAAACAGAGATCTCTAATCCAGAAAAGTTTTATTACGTTACAGAAATGAAATTCGCAAAAATTAAGAATAGTAAGGAAAAGGATAAATCGACTGTTATTTACAATAGCAATATTACCATAACAGATATCCCTCTTGAAGCTTATGAGTATATCGTCAATGGCAAGCCTGCTCTTGAATGGGTTATGGGGCGTCAATGCGTTAAGACTGATAAAAAGAGTGGTATTGTCAATGATGCCAATCGCTATGCTGTTGAAACCGTTGGCAACCCTGCCTACCCTCTAGAGTTATTTCAGAGGGTTATTACCATAAGTTTAGAGACAATGAAAATCGTTAAGAACCTACCAAAACTAGAGATTAGAGAAACTGAATAACTTATAAAGCATGCTCACATAATGGGCATGCCAATCTTATTAAATCCGCTTATGTATTAGTTTAACTAACAGTCTATTTTATCATCTGTTATGAGATAAACTAAGATAGGAAATAATTACGTTATCAAGATCTCTTTAATGGACTTTTGTAAATTCTTTAAACGTATCATCTTGTGAGTTGATTACCTATAATCTTAAAAGGAATAATTTATCATGCGTTATTCTAAAAAGAAACCATTTGCACTTTTAGATACTCTTATTTGGATTGCTTTAAGACTTTTAAGAAATCCACTCTTAAATAGAATTAGATTTTTTTACATTGCCTTTAAAAGATTATACCGTAATCTAAAATGATAGCTTTATTGTTTTCAAAAGCTTTGTTTAAAGAGGATTATGTATATTCATTTTCTTATATTACTTATAGGTTTTGAAGGTTTCTCAAACCCCCAAAACCCCTACAAAACATATAGCATTAGTTGAGTTTACAGGTTGTATTTTGATATAGGTTGTTTTTTTTGGAAACTTGATAAAAGTTAACATATTGAAATATAATAAAATTTTATTTTTTATTGAAAAATATGTAAAGGGGGGGGGCGTAAAAAGCACCTCCAAAACCCCCAAAAAACCCTAAACCTCCAAAACTCATAACCATAATGGTCTTGATAGCATTTCTTATGAGTTACAAGCTATCTTTTGAAAGGCTTAAAGGATCATATGCTTTTCATAAAGCACATTTTAATCACTCACTAAAATCATAAGATTCGTCTGTTAAATAAACTGACATAACCGATAAAATAGACAAAAGCCCATTAAAAGAGATTTTTATCATCTATGGAATAATTTTATAGATCTTTTTTTATAGGTTGTTTCATTAAAATCTTGCACCAAAACCATGATCAGAACCCCACCACTTCAGTTTCTCAACTAGTGATCAAGGCTTTGGAGCGCGTCTTATTTTCTAAATTTCTGAAATCTTTT
>NZ_JBHIPT010000036.1:0-1375 GCF_042196205.1 Bartonella sp. AP21QHHD
AAACAATGTAACCGTCACTCAAGCAAACACAGGCATATTTGCAAATGATCACTCCACAATAACAGTCTCTGGAGGTTCATTTGATTCAAAACAAGCAACAATATTTGCGCAAAACGGCAGCACAATCACTATAAATGATTCTAAAATTACATCATCTGATAACACTGGGCTCCGGGCAAAAGACAATGGCACCATCAAAATGACGAAAGGAAAAGTTAAAGGAGGAATTTATGCAGCATTAACTGCTGAAAACGGTGGACATATTAATGTTATAGATGTTTCTCTCTCAGTAGCCACAGGTGGTGGAGCTGGTGCAAATGCCAGCGGCCCTAATAGTATGATCGAATTGCACGGAACAGAAATTGATCATGCTTTTCTTGGGCTTTATGCAGAAAAAAATGCTATAATTAAAATGACCGGAGGAACTATTACAACTTCTACAGTTGGTGCTACCTTTTATGACAGTAAAAACAATGAAAATAAGTTGGAAGATGTGACAATATCGAGCAGTCAAAAAGATGAAACAGTGGTGTTTACAGGATTAAATTCCCAAGCAAGCAATGTCACTTTAAAAAATGTACACATTACAAATGCAAAATTCGGTGTATATGCAATGGATCATTCTAAAATCAAAATATCAGGAGGATCATTTGTTGGAAACGATATAGGGATTAACGCAGAGAGTGGCAGCACCATTGCTTTAACCGATGATACCAAAATTACATCATCTAATGGTTATGGGCTCCATGCAAGTGGACTAGATTCCACCATCACAATGACGAAAGGAAACATAACGGGGAAAGAGGCAGCATTGACTGTTGAAAACGGTGGGCAAATTGATGCAACAAATATTTTTGCAACAGCAGAGAGAAATGGCATAAAATTTGAAAATCCTGAAGAAGATACAACCTCAGAAATCAATTTAACCAACGCAAAGCTTCACATTAAAAACGGCATTGGAATTAATGTAGATGAATCAACCGGCACAGTCAATCTTGGCAAAAAATCAGAAATCCGTGCCGACGTTCTATTAGTAACCAAAGCTTCAGCTGAAGAAAATGATTTAGCTTTTACACTCAATTCTGATAACTCCATATTAGAGGGTAGAGCAAAAGTTATTAACAGTCCTAAAACAATCTTTAATTTGCAAAACAATACACAATGGATTGTAAAAACCAGCACAAACGAAAAAGATGATGATGGCAATCTACTTGATATTGCTCAAAGATCTCGTTCTGATGTTTCTGTGCTAAACCTCAACAACAGCTCTATCGTTTTTGAGAAGCCAACAGAAGATCACTACCAAACATTGCATATAGGTTCTGGTAAACCAGACACGCAAGAAGTCTACAATGCAACGGATGATGCGAAGATT
>NZ_JBHIPT010000037.1:0-3040 GCF_042196205.1 Bartonella sp. AP21QHHD
CGGGCATGATTGTTTTTCCACTTCTCTCCTTGAGCAGACATTTTTTCACTTTGAATCCGCCGCCTTGTGCTTTCTTGAATGAGACGCCCAACCCCTTGTGCCAAAGTCCCCATCGAGCTATCAGCGCCCTTTTGCAAAAAGGATAAAGCCGCTTCAAGCCCTGTCTCTTTAATCTCAATATGGGTTGCAACAGACATATTATCTTCCCATCAAACGCGGCTTGGCATGAAAAAAAGCCCCATCACGAACCGGTCCATCTTCGCTCATAATTTTAGGTTCATCTATGCCTAAACCCGCTTTGCCTTCCGCAATGCGTTTCAAGAGTTCAACCGCCTGTTTGTAACGATCTTCAATAGTCGTGGTCAGTGCCGTATGGCGTATGGCTAAATTATAAACAGCAATATTGACACAGATCATACCCAGAGCCGCTGGCTGTCCAGCAATGGGGATTGAGTAGCGATGAGACAAATGCACATCAATCTCACCACTTGCCTGTTCGAGCGCGCGGGCAATGGCTTGCTCTGAAAAAACTGGATCAGAGTTCTCATCCATCCCACACAAATCATCCAAGAAGTCATCACCCCAGAGCTCTTCAATCAATGTTTTGCTTGCATAAGCCATGTTTAAAAGTTTCCCTTAGACAACTTCTTGCAACAAAACACCGGCATCTTTTGCGGCAACCAATTCACACACACGTTCCCCCACACGCACCCGTTTGCCGCCTGATAAGCCGATATCTGGATCTTGGATCACTCCAGACAAACGTTCGCCCAACTGGGCGCTAAAACCCCAACTGATCACCGAACCATCTGCCTGTTGTTTGGTAGGGTCAATATAAAGCAGTGCAATCTTATTGCCCCACACGCGTGCCAATTGTGCCGAACGCCCTTTACGTGCCAAATTCACTTGCGATTCACCAATGAGTAAACGATCGGGGTGTATTTCCATCAGATCAGCAAATTGCGCCTTGGTGACAAAACCATCAGCAGTGCCACCCCCTTTAACAGCTTTGATGATTTTGGGATGACGTTTGAGTTTTGACCAAACAACTTTGCCCATAACAATGGTGTTGGGTGTATAGACGAGACTTTTATCCATGGCCTCATCTAAAACAGCATAAGGATCAGATTTCTCATAATCGCTAAATTTATTCTCACCTTTAAGTGTTATCACCCGCTCTGGTGCATAATTTTCACTTCTTTGCACAAGCGCTGCAACACGCACTTCACGCCCCAATTCTAGCAAATTGGCAAGTCCCTCTACAGCTGTCTTTTCGGGGTTATAACGAGAGCGCTTTTCTGCTCGTGCGCGTGCCGCTGCTTCAATATCTGAATTGGGGATAAGATCATCAAGTCCGTAATCTTTGACACTGGCTTCCCGTTCAAAGGCAGAAAATTCCACCACATTCGGGCGCCCTTTCCGCCCAATCTCAAGTTCAGGCACGGTAAAATTTTCCGCTAAGGGAAATTCACTATATTTAAACACTTCACTTAAAACAGAAACACGGGGCAAAACTCTATCGCCAATAAGAGAGCCAGCTGGATTGCGATAACCAATAGCAATAGCGGTGAGTGTTGGATCAATGGGAAAAGGTCTGTTCATCATAAGCCTCGATTAATTAATTTTAAAAGAAATAACATCACCAGCAGAACCATCACTCATGGCAATACCAATGGTGCGATCTGCGGCTTCCGCTTTAATGGCGTGTCCTTTGGGGTCAGAGGTCAAAAAATCACCAAAGGAAACATTGCCTCCACAAACCACTTCGCCCCAACCACATTGGCCAACATCAAGCATCTCACCAGCCTTTGCACTCAATGACCCAGCAGTCCCTAATAATTTATCACCCTTACCAGAAGCCGTTGCCACCATTCCCTCAGTGCGCGCTGCAACAATGCAATAAGGTGAAATCACATCTATGGCGCGAAAAGATTTAATTAAAATCATCGTACTCATGATTAGCGCTCCTTTTGTTCGCAAATATAATCAACTGCTTGGCTAATGGTGATATCCCACCCTTTTTGCTTCTGCTCTTCCTTATAATGGCGTGCCGCAACAGCAATCTCTTCTGGCGCAAGCTTTGGTTCTTGCTTGAGACAAGAGGTCTCCAAAGGACTCCTAGCGGCAAGCGCCGGCAACTTCTCGACCAAACTTTTAAAATGTTCCACACCCCCTTCAAGGCTACAGAGTGCACGATATTCCTCGCGGGCAGCAGGCAAAATTTTGCCCTCTTCAATGGCCTTGTCTAAAAGGCTCTCAATAGCTGTATTTTTCTGCTCTTCTTGCAAAAGCGCTAAATCTTCTTGCATCTTTGTTAATTGGGAATTTAATTCCGCGCGTTCTTTTTCGCGCGCTTTAAGCGTTGCTAAAATCTCATCCGCTTTAGCATCTTCTGCCAGCTCCAGTGCACTGGCAATGGCTGTCAAATCCATCATTTTCTCCGTCAAAGTTATAGGGGAAGGCTGTTCACGGCTTAAAGCCGTCATGACAAGGGCTGGACGGTTCACCAAACCAGCACCTGCTAAATTTAAAATTTCACCTTTCTTGGAATGGCGAAACTCAGGCGAAAGATAGCGATATTCTTGGGAAACAATCTTTTTAGCGGCCATATCGGTCCATTTAACACGCCCCCAAATCGCACCATCCCGCTCTGCTAATTCTTCAATCCAGCCACTGGCAGGTGCTTCTAAACCATTTCTCGCACGGTGATGTTGCCCATGCTCATAATCAATCACAAGCGGTCCTTTATTGGCTGCAAAGGCTTTTAAAATAGTTTGCGGGTTATAATGCCATTGTCGTCCATCACGTGCCTTCACATGGGGCGCTTTGGGCAAAAGCTCTACCCATTCAGGCGCTTGGCTAACGGTGGCGTCTTCACATGAAATGTCTTGGCATAAAACGTCTGGACAGAGATCTATTAACGCAGCATGAAATGTTTCTGCATCCCCATCTTTTTGATCTTCGTGAAATTCCTGTTCCATACATTGCCTATTGCTTTACAATTGTCATTGGCAATACAATGCATGAAACTTACTCCCAC
>NZ_JBHIPT010000038.1:0-1371 GCF_042196205.1 Bartonella sp. AP21QHHD
CACCCACACACGCGTTCACCTAGATTATTGTGCTTTAAGATCTCTCTTGCTAAGTTTGAACTGATGGCGTTCAGATCTTGCCGGCTTAAATAAATTGGCAACCAGCCAACACAAGAAGAAGCATATTTATTTGTCGCGCAACCAGTCAGAGAGAGCAGTACGCACATCAGCATCACTTTTTTGATTAATTTCATTTTCTACCTCAAGACGGGTTGTGGCTGCTTTTAAAGCTTTTTCTGTTTGCTTTTCAGTGATTGTCATGCCTTCGTAAATAAAAGGTTTTCCAGCACTGTTTGTATGTCCATAACCTATTGTCCACACACCAATGGCATCTTTATAGGCGTTCAAACGCAAACCTTCCCATTGTTTGATAAGTGCAAGTCCTTCTGATGATATTTTTCGCATATGATTCTCCATAAAAAAAGCTCCGCAAAAAGCAGAGCTGGATTAAAAAAATTGGACATCTTTCTCATTCGGAAAGATAGCTTGGTTAAGCTTCATGTCGCTTTTTCATTGGAACAAAAAAATGTATTTGACATTGTAATAATTGTATTTTATAAGTTACAAATGTTTACAGTATACAAAACAGAGCATTTTATAAAATGGCTAGATTCTTTAAAAGATGAGATTGCGCAAGCGCATATTGTTAAACGGATAGCAAGAATAGAAACGGGATTTCTTGGAAATGTAAAATTTTTCCGTGGAATTGGAGAGTTAAAAATACATCATGGTCCTGGCTATAGAATCTATTTTGTAAAACAAGGTAAACAAATCATTTTGTTATTAAATGCGGGTGATAAATCTACACAACAAAAAGATATCGAAAAAGCTCTTCAATTAGTAAAGGAAATGAAACATGGAAATTACTAAATTTGACACAAGTGAATATTTCAAGACACCTGAGACACAAAGGATTCTTTTAGAAGATGCTCTTGAAAGCAAAGATAGTAAGTATCTTGCCCATGCTCTTGGTATAATAGCGAAAAACCAAGGAATGAGTAAAATCGCCCAAAATACAGGGCTATCAAGAGAGTCTCTTTATCGTTCTTTAAGTGATAAAGGCGACCCACGGCTTTCTACTTTTCTCAGTGTTTTGAGTGCTTTAAATTTGCAGATTAGCTTAACGCCTATCCAAAATAATTGTAAGGAACAAGCAGCTTTAGAAGAAGCATCTTGACTACCTCCCCACCTTTAAAGATGGGGAAGGGAGGTATTTAAGCAATCATTTTTAATGAGGGGCTCTACATCTAGTTTATAACCTATCATGTATCCTCTTCATCCATATGGATGACGCCTTCGCCTTCGTCGCATGCGTTTGGTGGGGCGTTTGGGTCAAGGGTATCATCTTTGTCTGGTGTTGTGTTTGCAACG
>NZ_JBHIPT010000039.1:0-2317 GCF_042196205.1 Bartonella sp. AP21QHHD
CAGTCATCTGCTTATGACAGAAGCATTTACAGACCTCTTGATACGCCCCATACCGTTATGAATGACAGTGTTCCTTTTTAAGGATATTATTGAATGAGGAAAGTGATCATGTTAAAGCAATTCTGTAAAGTTGTATATTTTGTGGGGTATGAATGATATGTACCAAGTTCAGCAAATTGCTAACTTCTTTCTTGAAAAGGGACGTGAAGAGAATATCCCAATTTCTCCTATGAAGCTCATTAAACTGGTGTATCTTGCGTATGGATGGATGTTAGCAGCTACAGGTAAGCGTCTCTTTCCTGATCGTATAGAAGCATGGCAGCATGGTCCCGTGATTCCGGCTCTTTATCATGAGTTTAAAGATTGGGGAAGGCGTTTTATCGATTGCTATTCTCGAACAGTTGATTTAGAGACAGGAGAAATTTTGATTCCTAAAATTCCTAAAGAATCCGCTGATAAATATACAGTTAAATTATTAGAGATCGTCTGGAATGCTTATAAAAATTTTTCACCTTGGCGCTTGCGCAATGAATCTCATGAGAATGGATCTCCGTGGGAGAGAGTATATGATTGTGGGCAATTTGGTGTGAAGCTAAAAGACGATGACATCAAAGAATATTTCACACAAAAAATTAACGGGTATTTACAAGAGCCGGAAAAAAAATAAACACCTTCATCTTAAGCAACTTCAACGTGCAAGTGATGCTGTTGGAAATCAATCTATTAGAGTGATTGCAGATTGTCTTCCGAGGAGAACTGTTCATTATGCTGTTACAGAACAAGAAATAAATCTATTAAAAGATCACGCAACGTCTGCATGTCGTTTTCATGGAATAATGGGGACTTTATTGGGTACGCTTTTAATTTTGTCCATAGAACTATTTTGGGATAAAAGTCATTTAAAAATTAAGCTAGTTTTTATAATTATAATATCGATCATTCTGGGTTTGTTATTCTTTTATAGTCTAAAGTTCAAGTCAAAAGCAGAGGAAATTTGGCAAAATATTAAACAGGAATCTGGGGACATAAGTGAAAAAAAATAAAAAGAGGGGACGCCCTAAAATAGCAGGGCAGGTAAGAGAACCAAACGGACGTATATCACGTGCAAAAGCACCGCGTGAAGCCGTTGATAAATTGGCAATAGAAATGCGTGCAAAGCGCTTCGGTTTAACGCTACAAGAGGCAAAAAATCCACTTTCTGGTACCTATATAGGGCGGCTTTGCTTGCAAGGCGTGATTACTCAAGAGCAATATGATGCCGCGCAACAATATCTACAGATAAGAAACGACTATTTGTGTGCAAAAGGCTTGCCAAGTGCTGTTTATAATGAAATTCCGTCATCTTCTGATGATAAGGCAAGAGACAAGTGGGTAGCATTTGCAACAGAGCAGTTTATAAACATGCAAGAGGCACTAAAAGAAGCCCAGTGTCTTTATAGACAGTACAATCTTTACGCAGCGCTACAGTACCTCGTTATAGAAGATCAAATGCTACCACATCTTGTGAATTCACTGCGGGTTGCTCTTAACGTGCTTCAGAAACATTTTGATCGTTAAATGACAATCTCTATTACGGTTTCATTATATTGTATATCGTTCGTAAGTCTCTACAAAACCTAGCTGTTTTTTTTATGCCTCTCCCATTATCGACTCTCATACTAGACACTAAATCAACAACTTGTGTTTCGGGGTTAATGCCATTTCCACTCGGAGAACTAAGAAATTTTTTTGCGTAATAAAACATTGGATCTGTACTACTCATAGACATGTTGTATGCCCAAATAAAATTTTCTTCACTCCAATTATGTTCATAGCGTAAAGTATTTATTACACTAGGTAGCATCGCCCATGACATCTCCTTATTATAATCACCCCTTAGTAAATTCACAAAGCGTCCACATAAAACAATAAGTATGTGACGATGCCATACAGTGTCAAATTTGGCAGTTATATTTTGATAGCCATTTTTGTATGCAAATTGATTTGCTTCGTGTTGCTTGTCGAAATGCGTAAAGTCTTCATATTCTTTACTTGCATATTTATCGTAAAGTTGATTGTACTGCTCTATAGTATCTACACGTGTAAATGTACGTGTAAATCCAAATGACGCTGATGCAGATAGCGCTGATATAGAAAAGAAAGCTATAAATGTTATGATGCGTGTTATGGATAATGGTTTCATTATTTTGGATCCTTAATTATTCATAAGCGCTGTTTAACCGATTCCCTTTGAAATTATCAATATGTGTTATTTTTATGTTGACAAAGTGTAGCAAATCGTATTTAATGACATTGCTGTACTTAGGCGTATTGTGTC
>NZ_JBHIPT010000040.1:0-2765 GCF_042196205.1 Bartonella sp. AP21QHHD
TATAACAGTGAACCTTTAAAGCACTCCCCATCATTAGTTTTGGGGGGGTATGGGGGTTTTGGGGGGTCTTTTTACCCCCCCTTATATATATTTTTAGTCAAAAATAAAAGTTATTATATTTCAATAAGTTAATCTTTCAAATAAACAACCTATATTAAACATAACGCATAAATACAATTTTTAATATATATCTAAGAGGGTTTTGTAGGGGTTTTGGGGGTTTTAAAAACAGACAAAACCTATCTATAAAATAATTCATAAAACCTATCAAAATACTTATTCTGATGTTTTAAATTCCATGGTGCATTTGTCTTGATTAACAGGTCAATTAACACATCAAATAAACAGCAAATTTCACTATTTTGCTGATCTGACCTCTCTCATGGGCTGTGGATAAACAGCCTTTAAAAAACTTTTTGAAAAAGTTTATCGGCTTTTGAATGACTTTAACTCATTTTGCACTCGATATTTGGTTTGAATCAATTTAATAAACTCCATTTTGATTACTTTGAAGGGAATTAATCAATAGAATATATTGCCATGGAGTCTATTCTTTATGCTTCAATCTATTAAGTATGATAATGAACATGTCACTTTACGCTCTCTCTTGGAATATTATCGTCAACAAGCAAAATCACCCCGTGAATTGGGAACGCTGTTTGAAAACCTTGTCATGGTTTATTTGACAAACGACCCTCTTCAAAAGCAAGAATACGAAAAGGTTCAGACTTATTTGGAATGGGCTAAGGAGCATGATGAAGATGGAACGGATATTGGGATTGATTTGATCGCTACAATCCGTGATGAAGGAGGCTATGCGGCTATTCAATGTAAATGCTATGATGCTTCTCACATCATTAAAAAAGAAGATATTGATAGTTTTATAGCAGCGTCTGGCAAAAAGATCTTCACCCGTCGTATTCTGGTTGATAGCACTGAAACAGATTGGAGTGACAATGTTGAACTAACTTGTGAAGGACAAGAGGTTCGTATTCAACGGATTAATCTGTTTGATTTAGAAAACAGTCAAATCGATTGGGGGGCTTATAAAGAACAAGGACAAGCTGTTCTCAAAGAGAAATCAAAGAAAAAGCTTTTAGATCATCAGAAAGAAGCGCTCAAAGCGGTTTGTGAANTCAAGGCAAGCGCGTATTGTTTCTAGTGCCCTCCCTTGCTCTTATCTCTCAAACAATTCGTGAATGGACAGAAGATACAGAAGTGCCTTTGCGTTCCTTTGCCGTGTGTTCCGATACACAAGTGGGTAAGCGTCGTAAGAATAATAAAAATGATGCTCTTGAATTTGATAGCTCTGATCTTGCCTTGCCTGCTACCACGGATGCAAAAGAACTGGCTAGCAAAGCGGGTAAGGTTTCACATGATCTGATGACCGTGGTCTTTTCCACTTATCATTCAATCCAAGTGATTTCGGATGCACAAAAAGACCATGGTTTACCCGAATTTGATCTGATCATCTGTGATGAAGCCCATAGAACCACTGGCGCTTCATTGGGAACAGAGGACAATGAATCTGATTTTATCAAGGTTCATGATAACAGCATCATTCGAGGCAAAAAACGTCTGTATATGACAGCAACCCCTAAGATCTTTACCGATGATGCCAAAAAGAAAGCCAATGAGATCAATGCCGTTCTAGCATCTATGGATGATGAAGAGCTCTATGGAAAAGAGCTTTATACCTATACCTTCTCAAAAGCCGTTCAGAATGAATTGCTTGCACCTTATAAGATTATTGTTTTGGGTGTTAATGAAGAGGAAGTGAGTGAATCCATTCAACATCTGATGACCGATGAGAATTATGAACTTATTCTTGATGATAAAACCAAGATCATAGGTTGTTATCAAGCCCTTGCTAAAATAGATCTAAAGGTTGATCTGAATGATGACCCCAATCCCATGCGGCGGGCTTTGGCTTTTTGTAAAGATATCAAGACGTCTAAACGCATTCGTAACACATTTAATTCTGAAGAAATACAGGAGGAATTATTTAATCTTCATAAGGTTTATAAAGATACCCCGCCTCTTCATTGTACCTTTGATCATATTGATGGAACCCAAAGTGCCAAAACGCGTCATAAAGCCCTTGATTGGCTTAAAGAAGATGCGGGGGAAAACACCTGCCGTGTGCTCACCAATGTAAGATGTCTGTCTGAAGGGGTAGATGTTCCTGCTCTTGATGCCATTATGTTTTTACACCCGCGGAAAAGTTATGTGGATGTGATACAGGCTGTGGGGCGTATCATGCGGCGTGCAAAGGGTAAAAAAAGAGGCTACATCATTTTACCCGTTGGGGTCCCTGCTGGAGTTTCTGCTGAACATGCTTTACGCTACAATAAGAGATACAAGGTAGTCTGGCAAGTGATCAATGCTTTGCTTGCTCATGATGAGAATTTTGAAATAACCCTTAACCAGATGATTTTAGGTCAAGACGTCAGTGATGTTTTAGAGATTAGAGCCTTAGAGAGCATGACCGCGGTTGAGGATAAACTTCATATCCATGAAAAATCAGAACATATGGGACTTGAGATTGGAAAAGCCGCTCATGAACCACAAATTATTCATAGCGTAACAGGAAGATTACCTTTTTATAAAGAGTTTCCCAATGCTTTGAAAACCCTTATTGCAAAGAAATTTGCTATTGCGGATTATTGGGAAAATTGGGCAGGCAATGTTGCTGAGATTGCTCAAAACCATATCAATCATCTTAAAGATATGATTTCCGATGAAAAGAGTGAAGCCTTTCACGC
>NZ_JBHIPT010000041.1:0-2743 GCF_042196205.1 Bartonella sp. AP21QHHD
CGCATTTCATTCATGAGAATAGGCAAGCCTAGTGAAGAGCAACATAACAGTAGCAATTCTAAAGCGGCTTAAAACAGCAAACTAGTGAAAAGTGCTGATCATTTTACGATTAGACATGCATTTAAATCGACAAAAAGGTACCATACAAAGCGATTTAAAGATTTTACTATAAAACATATCCGCAATATAAAACGCTCTGTACGGTCAAATTTTAGGTAAATAGACCAATTGGTAAAATTATGGACTAAAAACATGAGAATATTAAAAGACCTGTTCTTAAAAAAGCGTAAACAACCAATGCAAAAAGAGTTTATTGCAACAGCTGTTGGTTATGTTCCTTGGGGGGACGGAGCAGAGGAGTATTTTTACAACCTCTACGAATATGAAGACGGCACAAGAGAGTGTGAAAAGTTTGATGGCGGCCAGTATTATACCACACCAGAAAATGCGGATTTTAGTACCAAAGCGCAAGTGAAAGCTTGGGTTTACGGTGGGAATATTCCGAAAAGCGTTCTCAATTACGAGCCTCTTATAGACGAGATCAACAGAGAGATCAAAAAATTATCGAAAACCGCAGGAAATAAATATGTTTACAGATAAGCAGCTAAGAGCCTTGTTTGGCATTATAACTTTTATATTTTTATGTTTTTTAGGAATTAAAAAAAATCCCTACTTTATTCAAAGTATTTTGATATTCGCATCTGTTTCTTTGGTAATAGTCACAGCGGTTTTTGCAATTTTATGCAATTCTCATATTCCTTTTGAGTTGCAGAACAATCCAAAATACAAACGCAGCAACACAACAGGTTGGAAGATATTAACACGTGATTTACAACAGTATATGCACCGACTCTTAAAGCTAATAAGTTTAGCACTTGTCGTTTTAATTTTTCCAAATAGTTATACTGTATTTTGGTATTTAGATATCGTTATTTGGTACTTTTTTTTAATTTATTCATTCTTTCTCATGTTGCATACACGCAGTTTAATAAACATGTCCATTTACGCACTACATTTTATAATAAAAACCAAAAGTAAAATTTAAAAGCGCTTGATATTCAACTAGGTAGGTATCAAAATGAAAAAAAAATAAAAAATACGTATTGACTTTAAAGAAAAGTTCGTTTAGAAAGGTCGACAAGTGCTCAAAACACTTAATCGTAAGCGGATAAATCACGATAAGGTTTTTCCCATTTCTTTAAATACTGGCTGTCTTTTATGTTATGATTAGCATATAATGATTGTGTCGGGTGTGGTCACACCATACAATACTCTTTATGAGAAAAGTGTGACGACGGACTTACGACCGTGTTTTGAACACCCGGCGCCCTTTTAGGGTTGTCAATTCAAAACTATATTTTCGTAAGGATTACTAGCATGAACGCTACAGTTAAAAATCAAAAAACATCTCCAAAATATGAACTTACTAATGAAAACCGCGTTGTTAACGGTGTGACTTTACACCGCATTAAAGCTTTAAAAGACTTTGCTGATGTTAAGATGGGGGATTTAGGTGGTTTTATTGAAAATGAAGATAACCTCTCTCATGATGGCAATTGCTGGGTTTATGATGATGCTATGGTTATTCAAGCAAGCGTTTCCGAAAATGCCAAAATACGCAATAAAGCCTGCGTTGTGAATTGGGCTAGGGTTTATGGTAATGCCGTGATTAGTGATCAGGCATGGGTTTTGAATGATAAGGCACATGTTTATGACAATGCAGTCATTAATGGCAATGCAAAAATTGGAGGCTATGTTTTTGGCAATGCCGTTGTGAGTGATAATGCCGTTATTACAGAGGGGGCTCTTATTTACGATAATGCCCGTGTTTATGAAAATGCGTATGTGAGTGGGCTTGTGTTTAATGATGCCCATGTCTATGGGAAATCACGCCTTTCTGCGTGGTCAAAAGCTTATGGAAATGCTCATGTTTTTGATAAAGCTATAGTTTATGATGGTAGCAATATTTATGACAATGCCAAGGTTTCTGGCTCGGCGCGTGTTGGTCCCTGTGCAAAAATTCACGATAATGCTCATGTGAGTGGCAAGGCACAAATTTGTCAATTTACAACAATTTATGGCAATGCTGTGCTTAAAGAAAATAAGAAATTTTCTGAAGATGTCTGTGGTGTTGATAAAGCAGCGTAAATAAAATAACGGCGGTGCGGGGGCGCCTGCTTTAAAATAGAAAAAAGAAAGCCATGTCATTTGCGTGATGTGGCTTTATGTTTATCAAAAGATAAAAAAACATAATTTTATATGTTAAAAAATAATAATATCCTTTTGAAATAATTGAAAAAATATGCAAATCATGCTAGGATTTTGTATGTATTAAAATACAAGTTTAAGGTAAAAAAACATGCTAAATAAAGTGATGTTAATCGGGCGTTTAGGTGCTGATCCCGAAAGCAAAACAATGAATTCTGGAGCAGAAATAGTCAATTTTAGTATAGCAACTTCTGAAAGCTATACGGATAAAAATACTCATCAAAAAGTAGAGAAAACGGAATGGCACTCCATTGTGGTTTTCAATCCACATTTGGCAAAAATTGCACTTCAATATCTCAACAAAGGTTCAAAAGTTTACGTAGAAGGAAAATTACAAACACGCAAATGGCAAGATAAAAATGGGCATGACCATTACACAACAGAGATTGTCTTGCCACAATTCAAAGGCGAGTTGTATTTGCTTGATGTAAAGAAAGATCAATCTGCCCCTTCTTCCGTTACTTCTCAAAATTAT
>NZ_JBHIPT010000042.1:0-2190 GCF_042196205.1 Bartonella sp. AP21QHHD
AGGGTGGGAAGAAAATTCCTTGCCATGGCTTCAATGTGAAAGCTTTGCACCCCCGCTTGAAATGATTGATCCAAACAAGGATATCTCAGCGGAAAAAGAAGAAATCCGTGCAGGCTTGAAAACACGACGCATGGCACTTGCCGAGCGTGGCTTTGATATCGACAGCATTCATGCCGAACTTGAAGAAGAGCACACAGATGCTCGTGCGCGCGGCTTATCTTTTGATACGGATATGGCGGCACCCGCTGGTGAAAATCAAGCGATTGATGATGAAGATTCAGACCCTTCTGAGACTTATGAAAGCAACCAAGGCAGTGAGGCACATAAAAATGGTGAATAATCTTGATATGCCGTTCTTGGCATCACGGCTTTTTGGGGTTCCACATATGCTTGCCTCGACAAAGCTTGATATCATTTTGAATGCTCTTGCACCACGCCTTTTTGAGGGAGAAAAGTTTCCCATTGAAGCTTATTCGCAAGAGAATACAGAAGCTTTAAGACCCCCTGAAACTTATGTAGTACAAAACAATGTTGCCATAATACCGGTTCATGGCACGCTTGTGCGCCGTGGTGCATGGCTTGGGGCTTTATCGGGGCTAACCTCTTATGAAGGTTTAAGCGCTTCTTTTCGTGAAGCCATTGCACAACCTGATGTTCGCGCTGTTTTACTTGATATTGATAGCGGCGGTGGAGAAGCCGGTGGTGTGTTTGATTTGGTTGAAGAGTTTCAAACACTCTCAAAACAATACGACAAGCCCATTTGGGCACATGCCAATGAGTTTGCTTGTTCTGCAGCTTATGCCATTGCTTGTGCGGCTTCTCAAATATGGGTAGCTCGCACAGGGGTTGTGGGCTCGATTGGGGTTGTTTGTGCCCATCTTGACCAGTCCCGTGCAGATGAAAAACACGGGCATAAATGGACCTTTGTCTTTGAAGGTGATCACAAAACCCATGGCAACCCTCATGAACCCTTGAGCGATACAGCACAGATAAAAATGCAAGCCGATTGCGCCCTGCTCTACGAGATGTTTGTCGATTTGGTGGCGCAAAACAGACGCTTAAATGCTGCTGCAATTCGTGACACAAAAGCAGAAACTTTTATAGGCACCCAAGCGATCACCCTTGGATTAGCAGATGCGCAGGGCACCCTTGCGCAAGCTTTGGAAGCCTTAACGGATTCCATATCACAAAACCCAACATCAACAGAAAAAGAAGGACAAAACACATGGCACGCACACAATACCGCGCTGAAGAAGATGATGACGAAAAGATCGTCGACATCATCAATGACGAGGAAGAGGACGAAGACGATAGTGACATCGACAAAAACGCCGAAGACTTCGACGATGAAGAAGAAAACGAAGATGAAGATGAAGACAATGAGGACAAGCAGGAAAACATAAAAGCTGCTCTTGAAAAAGAAAGAAAGCGCGCAAAAGCACTAACAACCCTTGAAAGGCAAGCAAAGCACTTAGGCGTTTCTTTTGACGCAGCAAAAGCTATTCAAAACGGTATGAGTGTCGAGAAAGCACGCCAGTGTGTGTTGACGGCTGCTAGCTCTCAAAGCGCGTCTTTAAAAGTCTCGCCTTATACCCCTCATAGTGATGGGACGAGCAAGGCAAAGATTTATGCAAAATGGGAAGCAGCTTGGAGGGCAGTGAAATGACGAATATTATTTATGACGACGTACGCAATGGCGCTTATCTTGGACCCTACGACCCCGATATGTCAAATGAAGAAGTGCTGTTTGCATCAGGAGCATTCATTGAAGCTGGAACTGTCATGGGGAAAATTACAGCATCACAAAAATATACCCCCCTTAATCCAGCAGCATCAGATGGCAGTCAAACACCGGCAGGGATTTCTTTTGCCACTATTGACGCAACAGAAGCAGATCAACGTGCCGTGATTACAGCACGCTTATGCACTGTAAAAGCTTCTGAACTGCTATGGCCAGATGCCATCACGGATGAGCAAAAGAAAGCAGCCATTCAGTCTTTAGAAGACAAAAACAACATTCTATTGCGATAGGAGAATGCACACATGGATATGAATTTTTTTAAACATGATGCTTTCTCAAGCATCACAATGATGAAAGCCATTGAAAACTATGAGTTTCAACCTGGTCTTGTAAGCTCTCTTAATCTTTTTGAGGAAGTTGAAACCAGTACCACAGTGGTTGGTATTGAA
>NZ_JBHIPT010000043.1:0-3118 GCF_042196205.1 Bartonella sp. AP21QHHD
TTATAAGAAAAATTTTTTGTTATGTACAATTGCTGGAACTTTGATTTTTTCTCATTTCGGTTCAACTTATGCAAATACATCGGCTCCTGAAACTCCTGAAATTTTGGGGAAGATTGAATTAAATAAGGGAGAAGAAAAGACTTTAAATAATGTTCTTGTCCGCGATAAAGGACCTGGAATATTAGCGCATGATAAAGCAGCTATCACAATTGTAAAATCAACAATACACACGGAAATGTCTGCACTTTCTGTATCAGAAGGTGGACGCATTCATGCTAAAGAAATTAAAGCAAATACAGTATACAAAGGTTTAGAAACAAAGAATGGTATAATCAACGTTGAAGATTCAACCATAACCGTCCAACGAGGAGGTGCCGGTGGTATCGTTTTTTATGAAACAAAAGATTCTTCACTGAAAAGTGGAGAAAAAGTTGTCAATAAGGTTGTTCTTAGCAATACAAAACTTCTTGTGAAAAACGGTACCGGTATTCTTGGTCCCTACTGCTCAAGAGCCGTTGCTGAAGTTCAACTTAAAGACTCAGAAATTCGATCTGACGTATTATTGAGAAATAAAACGAAACGTAAATATTATGACAACGATACTCTTCCTGTAACTTTAGCATTAACCGCTGATAATTCAACAATAGAGGGACGAGCAAGAACTTTAAAAGTCAATACAACGGTTTTGACTCTGAATAACAAAAGCAAATGGTACTTAAAGACCTCTCAAGAGGAAGTCGATACTGACTTTAATGTGTTTAACTATGAGCTCAGTGATATTAAACAACGAGCCCTTTCTACCGTTTCAGTACTGAATCTTAATAATAGTTCTATCATATTTAAGACACCACAAGGGCGGGAAAAAGATCATTATCATACCTTGTATGTAGGGCGAACAGCTGAGGTTCGTAGACCTGAGGGAAGTACAATCCCCGATATAGAAAGCACTTATAATACAGTTTACAATGCCACAGGCGATGCAAAAATTTATTTTAATATTGAATGGAGTGATGGTCTAGTAAAAGAACAGCAAAAAGCTGACCGCCTCCTTATACATGGTGATGTATCAGGCAGCACAACAGTCCATATCAAGAACCTTGCGAAAGGTGAGATATTAAAAGCTGAAGATTCTGTGTCTTCGAATATGCGTGGTCTTTCACTCATTCAAGTTTCTGGAAATGCAAATGAAGATTCCTTCAAACTTGCACACGGCTACACCACAATGGGGGGATTGCCTTATAAATATATACTCAAAGCCTATGGTCCAACATCCAGCCATGGGACAGCCGATAGCACACAAAGTCATTTTAGCGGAATATCACAAGAATCAAAAGAAAATACCCTCAAAGACTACACAATCTATACGATATCAGAATCAGGAAAAATGATTGAAGGTGTTTCACCAAAAGAGAAAGAAGCGCAAAATACCAGTTCATCATCCCTTGGACAAGCAAACAACGCACAAAACATCTTGGAAAAAAATCAAAATTTCTGGGATTTTCGCTTGCAAAATGAGACTCTCGATAATGAGGGAAAGATCAGAGCTCTCGTTCCTCAAGTGGCAAGCTATTTGTCCATGCCTAACGCACTATTCTCAGCTGGACTGGCTGATATAAACAATCAAAACACTTTACTCAACTCGATGCAGGAAAACACCTTTGAGACAAAAGATCATAAAAACAAAGGAGTCTTATTCTCGACTTATGGAAATAAGATGACATTATCCTCTCACCGTACGCCATTACAATATGGCTATGGTGCCGATATTCACTATGCGGCTTTACAGGCAGGCATTACATTAGCAGCTCTAGAAGATCAAAACATGACCACCAATTTTGGTCTTTTAGGGACATATGGGAAATTAGCTTTCACCCCTAAAGACATGGAAGGTGCTGACAAGAGTACACTCAATAAATGGTCAATTGCTGCATATAGTGGGCTGCGCCATAATAATGGGATATACATCCATGCGCTCTTCTCCTATGGAATGCTCAAGGGAGATATCACCACAGCTCTCATAGGAAAGACTGCAGAATTGAAAAATGCTGATACATTCAGTGCATCAGCAACCATTGGACAAAAATTCGAAACCAGTAAGAAAGGATTGGTCTTTGAACCACAAGCACAACTTGTTTATCAACGCCTCATGCTTGGCACACTCTCAGATGTCGATGGCTTTGATGTGGATATGGGAAATCCTTATCAATACTTAGTGCGTGTGGGTGGACGCTTAACGCAAACGAAGCTTTCTATTGAAAACGGCGGTATTCTTTCTTTCTATGGTAAACTAAACGTTGTTAAAGCTTTTTCTAACAATGGTACGATACAGATTGGTGAACCATTCCACCTTGATTCTATAGGAGCTGCCCTTGAAGGTGGATTTGGTGTAAATGCACAATTATCACAAAATATCGCCCTTCATGCTGATGTTAACTATCAATATAAGCTTCAAAAAACTGGTATATCTGGAGCAAGCTTTTCAGGTGGAATACGCTATCAGTTTTAAGAAAACGCAAAAAACAATTTATATTCTATTCATTTTAATAAAAGGCAGTGCAAATGTGCTGCCTTTTTATAATCTATCGGAAAGAACCGTTAACAACTATTCTTTCTACCACCTTTCTTGAGCCAATTAATCTCACTCAAACCAAATGTAATAAAATCTGTTATCTCTAAATGAATACTGAATTCTCAAGAGAGCTGCCTTTTTGATTTATAAAAATCAAATGCTTTTAATAAAATTTTTTGTATTTTAAAACACGTAATAAATAATTCTCTGTGTAAGAAAATCAATTAAAAGCTTTTTGTAAGCACACAACAACAGCTTCTCCAAAAATTTTGTAGAGTTTCCATAACAACAGCCTTAAGCAACAAACATCCTTGCAAAATATTTTGTTTCTTAACACTTTTAAACGGAATACTGATCAATCTAGCTTTTCTGCAATTCATAGTTTCTAACTGCAATCTCTATTTTAAAAGCTATTCTAAAATCATTTTTTAAACGATAAAGAACACGACGCAATGTTTCGTTTTGTTGTTTACAATAAAAACATAATGATATAGAAACTGTCTGGGTACTTGCGCCATCAGGGGAATGAAGTAAGCATCAAAGCATACC
>NZ_JBHIPT010000044.1:0-1230 GCF_042196205.1 Bartonella sp. AP21QHHD
AAGCTTTTATTCTATGAAGGGCGCAAAGCTAGGTTGGGCAGAAGCACGCTATGATGTACCACTCCTTGTGATGGATGACCGCTTAACGGCTTTTGTCATTAAAACCGATGATGCGGATCATTCTGTTTCACTAGCAAAGCTTGGAGATTTTGATGCAGAACACCAGAGATATGTCTCAAGTCACCCTTACGTGACCGGTCCACGCTTTTCTTCTGTTAACGCACAAAGTTGGACAGCCCATCAAGATGAGGCTTTAGCCTTTCGGGTGCTCGCTGCCCGCTATAGGCAAACAGAAAAGATTGTCGATTTAGGCACCTTTGACCTTGTAGACTGCTCTGATTTACAAATACGCGCAGCCATTGAGTTGCCTTCAAGCGATTGTTCTGTCATCTTTGAAATTGAAAGAAACAACGGCACGGTTTATCAACTCCTTCCCTTTCAATTGCTCAGTCTTACTGAATATATCAGTGAAAAGATCAAGCTTCGCGCTATTCTTAAAGGAACAGAGAAACNCGCGGGAAAGATCCATAAGGAAGCGACCTATGTCACGCGTGCTTTTGCCTTTGGAGAAAAGGCAAGGTTGACCAGTTATATCAAAACCTTTTTACCAGGTGGTGCAACCTTTTCACTGGAGATGCAACTGGATGATGGTGCTTTCACCCCTTTGAAACTTGACGAAACAGAACAACTCGCTGAACCGCTTTGGACAGAACGAAAATTTACCAGTAGTGATAAAGGCGCCAAACAAGCGCGCTTGAAACTCACGCTTACCGGTGGACCGGCGGCACGGTCAATGGTGCGTGATTTTGGCGCCGGCATATTATGAGGGGAAAATGAGAGATGACAAAAACCAAAAAACTCGACATGGAATTGCCGAAAGAAGGACGCTTTATCAGTTCTGAATTCCCAATCTTGCGGGAAAACTTGACCAAAATTGATCAAGCTCTTTTGGCTGTTGAGGAAAAGATAAACGAAAAAGCACCTTTACAACACACGCATACCATAAGCGAAATCACAAATCTAGAAAGCGCTCTCAATGGCAAAATGGCAGCGGATAAAACTTTCTCATTTGCTGATTTAAGCGATATCGAAGGCGCAAAAGATGCTGCCAACAATTATGTTCTCTATAAATCAAGCAACAATAACTTTACCTTTGGCAGTGCTGTCTCACTGTTAGGCGCGCATCAACATAAAACCGAAGATATCGTGGGGCTTGATGATTTTAGAGCC
>NZ_JBHIPT010000045.1:0-1200 GCF_042196205.1 Bartonella sp. AP21QHHD
TTGGCTTCAAAATAACGGGTGACCTCTTTAGGGGCGGTTTTAAAAAGTTCCTCATCCATGATACCCAAGCCCACGTGCAATTATTTGTACTTTTGCCAAGCGCGCTGCTAATGCGTGATGATCCATCTCACCTAGCAATTCATCCAAGCCTTTTAGAATATCCTCATAACTTTTTGCTTCTCTCACAAGCTTTTTAAAAGGCTCTAAAAGGGGTTCTAAGTCCTCTTCCCAGTCACTTAAAGCTTCTTCAGAAAGTCGGTCCAATTCGTCGTGATATTTCCCACCCTTCTCTTTTGCACCCTTGCTCTCTCTTGTCACAGAAACATCAAAAGCACCCCCACAATCAGCACAAACATGAGCCTTTTGTCTTGCCTCACCATCCTCTTGTCCCCTCTCATCATCAAGCGCATTATCAGGAGCCTTTAAAACATCTTCTTCTTTTGTTGGTTGCGAAAAGCCAATCTTATTGCGCACTTCTTGCGCCCCAACACGCAAACCCAAAGGCACGAGTTTTTCCAGCGCATCACTAATCGCTTTAATATCTTCATTTTCCGAAATCGGCCAATAGACAAGGGGGTAGCGCTCTTGGCGCCCAAAATTAATCTCAACAAAAGGCACAATCAAATCACGATTGGCTGTCAATGCCAATTGCCGTGCATCAGCTCTGGCAATATCATGACGCACATTTTCATGAATGCGCGCTTGCGAAAAGGACGAACCATCATCCGTCGTCATCGTTTGTCCCAACACACCCTTTGAAATCTGCCGATCTAAATATTCCGCCTTGACACCAAAAACCGCATTGCCACTGCCCCCTGCCGCTTCAATAAATTCAATCTCCATTTCTTTGGGAATAATCGCTGCCGCATCACTGGATAAATCACGTACAGCTTGAATGAGAACCCGCCGTTCCTCATGAGAAGAGCTCGCACCATATTTGCCCACACGCAACGGCATACCGTAAACTTCTAAGAAGGCCATCCAATCTTTTAAGGTATAAGACTTGAAGAGAAATGCCCAAGCTGCAAGCCGTGCAAGCCCCGTGCGGATAGGCAAACCACTTTTTAACTTGGGTCTGTGAATGGAAAATTTATAAGCAGGCAATTCAATACCATAGTGAGACCCCTCTTCTTTTAAACGCAAATGAAAACCATCCCGCCGGTCTAATTGAAAAAACCGCTGGTCACGCCATTTCCAAGC
>NZ_JBHIPT010000046.1:0-1261 GCF_042196205.1 Bartonella sp. AP21QHHD
TGCATGTGTCCTTTAATGGCATCTTTACTCCACCAGAGGAAGCCGCTGTTTATGCGGTTCAACATGCGAAGGATAAAAATGAACCGCTTTATTTTGTTGTGTTCCCTCAAGCCGATTCTGCTATTTCAGAACTTCTGGTCGCGGGCTATCAGAAGTTTATGGAAAATAACTTTTGGGGTTTGACCAATTCAACACAAGAAGCAAAAGATTTGATGTATAGCTATGGTCTTACAGGATTAGAACTTTATGGACATAGTCGCGGGACAATGACATTGGGGAATATGCTGAATTCTTTCAAACAAGAAGGTGTGCACGGTATAGCCGACAACACGAATATCAATTTCTATGGACCAGCCTTTAATGTTTTAGTTGCATCCGGTCTGTTAGGTTATGTGAGTGATGGCAAACAAACCANAATAGATACGACTTTGTCAGCAGAATTATTGGCGGCAATGGCTATACTTACGAGACAATACCTGCTGGCAGTAACTGGTGGAAAGAATGGTGGAGAGTGATCATGAATCCCATAAGCTCCCATACCTGTCTTGGAGATGCGGGTCAAAAATGCCAAAAAAGGTATGGCTCATCTCATTTAAAACAAAAACCTTGAATTAAATCATGGAGGAAAAAAATGAAACAAACTTTAAAATTATTAAGCGCTGTAACTTTGTTAAGTATAGCTGGATGTCAGTTTAATAAAACTCCTGGAGGATATTTGAGCGCGTGGGAGAAAAATGGTGTTACTGATTTTACTGAGGTAGGAAAAGCCTTATTAGAATGTGGAATGCCAACCCCTTATGATACTGATCCAGAAAATAGAAAGTTAAGTTTAAATAAAAAGGCGTTTATTGATTCTTGTATGGTTCAATCAGGATTCCGCTATAAAGATACAGAGGCAGGAACGTGGTGTGAGAATTTTCAAGGAAAGAATCTTCCGGCTTGTCGTCCAGGTGCTGTCATACCACAGCGCAGTGTCAAGAAGCGCTTGAACAGCCCTTTTTGTAAAAAGCATCCAGAACAATATGAATGCTATCCTTAAGTCTTTCTTGTGATGATCAACAATCCGCCATCCTTGCCTTCGCTTGGAATGGCGGGATTGTTTTCTCAATCTAACATCTCAATATTGTTCACCGTTGTTTTAAGCAGCGGTGACAGGAAATATCAACAAGCTTATGAGCTGTTTATTGTAAATAAATCCATTGAAAGAGGGGAATAATGAAGAAAATCTTAAAACTATTGAGTTGTATAGCTCTGTTAAGTA
>NZ_JBHIPT010000047.1:0-19810 GCF_042196205.1 Bartonella sp. AP21QHHD
TGAGGCCAGTATTTTTGCCGGTGCCTCTCCTTATCCTTTTGCTTTGCCTATTGCTCAGTCTCTCCAAGACAATGCAAAAAAGGTGGGGGTACGTTTTAAAATTGAACGCTTCGTAGGCACGCAGTTATTTTCAAAACTATCTGCACGTACTTTTGATACAATTTTTTTCGGATGGAATAATGATTCTGCGGACCCCCATACAATGGCTTCACGCCTTATTTACAATCCTGATAATCGGCTTGAGGCTAAAAATACAGGCTATGCGAGTTGGTGCCATGGGTATTTGGATGAAACTATGAATCAAAAGGTTCAAGATGCGTTGTTTCAAAAAGATCCCAAAAAACGGGCGCAAATGTATGCTGATTTGCAACGTGAATTTATGCAGAAAGGACCTTATGCTTTTATCTATCAGACGTATCACACGATAGCGATGACACCTGATGTTAAAAAATGGGTTTGGAATAGTGCACCACGTATTTTTTATAGTGCAATTGAAAAATAAAAAGGTATCAGGTTTATAAAATATAAAAAACATGGTCATGATATATTTGATGTATTGCAAAGCTCTTTAACACTTTGCAATACATTGAATTTTATCGGGAATGGATTACTATGTTGTGTAGAGAATTTTATTTCAGGAATTCTTATAGAATATGTGTTTGTTTGGATGTTAGGATTGAATATTTTAACTTCTATTGATAGAATTTTCGGATGAAATAATGACTCTAGACATCCCCATACAACGGCTTCAAGTTTTTTTTACAACCCTGATAATCGATTTGAAATTAAAAATATAAGTTGTTCTAGCCGGTGTTATGGGTATTTTGATGAAGCTATAAATCAAAAGTTTAAAGATGTGTTGTTTCAAAAAGGTTCACAGAAACGGGCGTAAAGAATTGAAAAATGGTAAGTTTGTTTAGTGAAAAAACAGGTGTAACAAATGTGGCAGAATTCACTGTTTCCGAAATAGCAGGGGCTCTAAAGCGTGTTGTTGAAGAAAAGTTTGGTTATGTACGGGTGCGTGGGGAGATATCAGGGTACCGTGGTACTCATGCTTCGGGACATGCTTATTTTGCTTTAAAAGATGATAAGGCACGGTTGGAAGCTGTTATTTGGCGTGGAGTTATGGAAAAGCTCAAATTCCCTCCTGAAGAAGGGATGGAAGTAGTTGCTGTTGGTAAACTTACGACGTATCCAGGGTCATCGAAATATCAAATTGTCATCGAGGCTCTTGAACCAACGGGGGTTGGTGCTTTGATGACACTTCTTGAAAATCGTAAGAAAAAGTTTTTAGAAGAAGGCTTGTTTGATGAAGAAAAGAAAAAAACTTTGCCTTATATGCCTCGAATTTTAGGCGTTGTAACATCACCAACAGGTGCTGTTATTCGTGATATTATTCATCGTATATCCGATCGTTTTCCGTTGCATATTTTGGTTTGGCCTGTACGTGTTCAGGGGGAAACAAGTGGGAGGGAAGTGGCTGTTGCTGTTGAAGGTTTTAATGCTCTTGGTCCAGGTGGACTTATTCCAAAACCTGATCTTATTATTGTTGCACGGGGAGGAGGAAGTTTAGAAGATTTGTGGGGGTTTAATGACGAAGCTGTTGTTCGTGCTGTTTATGAATCTTCTCTTCCTGTTATTTCTGCTGTTGGGCATGAAACGGACTGGACCTTGATTGATTATGTGGCTGATTGGCGCGCTCCAACTCCTACCGCCGCAGCAGAACGGGCTGTTCCTGTTAAGCTTGATCTCGAGGTGCTGGTGGCATCGCTTGATGCACGTTTGCGCAAGGGACTCGCGCGTTATTTGGATTTTTATCGACAAAAATTGCGTGCCACTCTACGAGCTCTTCCGACTGCCGATCAACTTTTTGCTCTACCACGGCGTGGTTTAGATGAAACTTCAAGTCGATTGCAGCGTGCTCTTTGTGTAAGCTACGATAAAAAACGTTTTTCTTTTCATGCACTTGGTGTGCGTTTTTCACCGCGTTTGTTAAATATTGAAAAAGCACAACGCAATACAAAGGAATATACGGCACGTCTTCAGCGTGCTTTTGTGCGTAGTGTGGAAAAACAACGTGCTGGGTTAGAGGTAGTATCTAGGCTTTTAAGAAGCACTTCATATCAGAATATTTTGGAGCGCGGTTTTGTTTTGGCTTTGGGGAAAGATCATAAGCCCATTAAACGATTGGTTCAGTTTCCTGAAACAGGGCAAATAAATTTACGCTTTTTTGATGGAGATATCAGTGTTGCAACACAAGAACCTGTTTTTTCTAAACGGTCAAAACACAAGCAGATAAAGTCGCCAAGCGATGATCAAGGAACTCTCTTTTAATACGGTTAATGCCATGCTTGCGGAAGGTCTTCTTAAGGGAGTGGATGAAAAAGTTCGTTGCGCATGGGCTGGAACGGATCCACTTTATTGTGCTTATCATGATACCGAATGGGGAAAGCCTATTTTTGAGGATATTCGTTTGTTTGAGAAAATTTGTCTTGAAGGTTTCCAAGCGGGGCTTTCTTGGTTTACAATTTTAAAAAAACGCTCTTTTTTTCGCGTTGCATTTGATCACTTTGACTTTGAAAAGATTGTTCATTATGATGAGCTGAAGGTGCAAATGTTAATGCAGAATAAAGACATTGTTCGCCATCAAGGAAAAATTCAATCAGTGCTTAATAATGCATTGAGAGCACAAGAAATTATAACAGAGTGGGGAAGTTTGTCCCGCTATTTTTGGTCTTTTCAGCCACCACAATCAGAGCGTTATGAAAAGATAGACTTTCAAACACTGTTGGCTAACCCTATGACACCTGCTTCTCTTCGTCTTTCTCAAGACTTGAAGAGACGTGGCTGGACATTCGTTGGTCCCACAATTTGTTATGCTTTTATGCAGTCCGTAGGGATTGTTAATGATCATCTTGAAGGATGTTTTTGTCGATAAATTGGCAAACTGTCTTTTGTAAGAGTAATGATCAATAGGATAATAATTGAATTATTTAATAAATGTATAGATTATACAATTCCACTGTATAAGATAATTGAAATATACAAACTATACAATATTAATGATTTTCTATTGTTGTTGGCACTAAAAACGATAAAGGTATAATTTTGAGGATGAAAAAACAGACGCAAAAAGGAGTGATATCTTAACTGTTATGTATCTGAAGTGAGATAATGGTAATGTCTTGTATGTTTTAAAGAAACATTTAGTACACCAAAGCCCATTTCGCGACGCAGCCCGTGAATGGTATGACAGATAAGTCCATAATGCACTCCATCTTTAGGTTTATGAAGGAGCAAATCGGCACCATCACACATTTACTAGCTCTCAGTGTTGTGAAACAGTCTTTGGCATTTGTAATGGTTCAGAAGAGTTTTTTTATTTCCGTTAATAACGTGACTGTTATAATTAATGAATATTTTATTCATGTTTGTTGACGAATGCAAAGTGGTTGTTAGATGGGGTGCTGTTGTTGCATTGTTTTTCTTTGCTTGTATGACTGTTGGTTTATTTATATGTAGGTTGATTGCCCAATGCTTACCTAGGCAATATAAAATGAAATGCAGCGATGAAAAATTGAAGTTAAATGACTCAAGCTGCTTGTGTTGGGTTTTATTATCTGATAGCTTTCCTCTATTAGTAGAGTGATCTTGCCGCGTGTGCGCTCCAATTTTTTGGAAGATGATTAAGCTCATGCAGGCTTGTATCCACTACATTGCTTCGTTGAATCTCTGTATGTTTCCGCTGGAAACGAGAGTTCTGTTGCGGTATGTTGTTTTCTATTCTATTTTTATAGTGGTAAAGCAATGATGCACGCCAAAGTTTAGAAGGGTTTATATTCGTTATGTCTTTAGGGGGGAAACGTCTAATGAATTTTATTTTTATCAATGAGAGAATGCATTTTAGTGTATATTCTTTTATTGTAAGCTTTATTTCTCAAAAGATAAAGCGTGGAAGGAATGCTTCTTCTCATTTTTCCTTTATCTTTGTTAACGCGTTTGGTTTTGTTGGTAAAAACGTAAAACTTTTGACACTTAGTTTTCAAAAGATTAAGCAGATTTTTGTGGGGGGTAGCGTTTTAGAAAAGATATTTTCTTATGTCTTTCTGCTGTTTCAGTGCCGTTTTGGTCATGTAGTAAAGATGCGCCGTATCTTGAAACAGTGTTTGAGGGGGATGACTATTTTTAAAGTTTGCATATTTTATTTTAAATGTCGCCTAAAGGAATAGAATAATGAATTCATAAATTTTTGCGTAATGATTTTTTTAAAGCTCACTATTTTTGGGGCGACAAGGCTTATTGATGATTAATAGAGAACTGATATAGTGCATTATCATATGCAAAGAGGTTATGAAAAGAATGTAATACTGGTTAGCAAAACATATATTGCATGTTCGTTATGGTTTATTGAGACGTAAGTCAATGAATTTATCAAGTAGATGACTCTGTGTAGGTGATTAAAAATATAGGCGATTAGAACGTATTTATTCAATGTTATAATTATAAATTTGCTATATTATTTCAGCGTCATTAATTGATAAAAATAAATAAAGGGAAAAGTTTATGAACTTGAAGAAAACAATATTGAAAAGTAGCAGCTCTCTTGTTTCTGCTCTTATGGCATTGGCGATGGTTGCACAACAAGTTTCAGCAAAAACACCGGCTAATACCCTTGTGATGGCTTGGAATCTTGATGCAATTAGTACGTTTGATCCCGCACAACTTAATGATGTTTATGGAAGTGAAATTATTTACAATATTTGTGATAATTTGGTCAGTACTGCGACAGATGATCCTGCTAAAATGGTTCCCGCTTTAGCAACACATTGGGATGTTTCAGGTGATGATCACAGTACGGTGGTTACTTTTCATTTACGTGATGGTTTGAAGTTTAATGATGGTCGATCAGCCAATGCCAATGATCTTGTTTGGGGTATGAAGCGGATTGTCAAATTGAAGATGGGTAATGCGGCAATTTTTAATGAATATGGAATTACAGAGCAAAATGTTGATGATGCTTTGCAAGCTCCCGATGAGAAAACGGTTGTGATGAAATTTGATAAACCTTATCCAGCAGAGCTCATTCTTAATAATATTGTTGCGAGTCGTGCAACAGCTTTGCTTGATCGTAAGACGATTATGAAACACGAAAAAGATGGCGATTTTGGAAATCAGTATTTGAAAAGCCATGCTGCTTGTGTTGGTCCTTATCAGTTAAAAAGTTGGCGTCCTGGAGAAGCTCTTTTGTTGCGTGCAAGCTCTCACTATTGGGGACAAGCGCCTAAACTGAAGCAGATTTTAATTCGCCATGTTGCAGAGCCCGGAACACAACGTTTGTTGTTGCAAAAACATGATATTGATGTTGCTCGTAATTTGACACCTGAAGATCTTGCAGATCTGCAAAAAACAACAGATGTTAAAGTTGAAAGAGTGTTAGTGCCAACTATGATGTACTGGGGATTCAACATGACAAATCCTATTTTTGCTAAGGAAAAAGTACGTTTGGCGATGCGTTATCTCATAGATTATGAAGGTCTTGGCAAGAAGCTTCTCAAAGGGATTGGTATCCCACGGGCCAGTTTTATTCCTCTTGGCAACTTTGGGGCTTTGGATGAAAAAGAGGGGCAACCCTTTAAACTTGATATTGCAAAAGCCAAGCAGCTTTTAGCAGAAGCTGGTTATCCGAATGGATTTGAGGCAAATTTTCTCGTGTCAAACACTCCTTATACTTTGTTACTTGCTCAGTCACTCCAGGATAGTGCTGCACAGGCGGGCGTGCGTCTTAAAATTGAACGTGTAGCAGGTACACAGTTATTTTCAAAAGTGGATGCTCGAGCTTTTGATACGGCTTTTATCGGATGGAATAATGATTCTGCGGATCCTCATACCATGGCTTCACGTCTTATTTTCAATCCAGATAATCGTTTTGAGGCTAGAAATACAGCCTATCCTAGTTGGAAGCATGGGTATTTTGATGCTAAGATGAATCAAAAAGTTGAAGAAGCGTTGTTTCAAAAAAATCCGCAAAAACGAGCGCAACTCTATGCTGATTTACAACGTGAATTAATGCAAAAAGGACCTTATGCGTTTATCTTTCAACAATATAGCGTTGTCGCGATGACGCCTGATGTCAAAAAATGGGTTTGGAATAGTGCACCGCGTATTTTTTATAGTAAAATTGAAAAATAAGTGTGTCTTTTTAGTGTTATCAAAGCTAAAAAGAGCTTAATCATAATTGCATGATGAAAATATTCTCCCATATAAAGCTCTTCAGTTTTTTTAGGATGAAACTGTGAGGGATGTTTGTGTAGTAGCAGTATATAATTAAGATCGTTTATAGGGAGCGATGAATATAGAAAGTTATATTGGGGAGGATCTTTGTTTATGGTTATAGATTCTCTGCATCCCGAATATAGACTGATGTATAAGAAAATTATTTTGTAGATGCTTAGTTTGATTAAATGAAATTGATGTCTAATGCTATGCTATTTAAGCAAAATCACAATCACTTTGTGTGAAAAGGTAGAAGAATACAAAAGGAAGAGATAAAATGGGAAAACAAAGAATATTGAAAAAAATTTCTATTTTATTAAGCTCAATCATTTTTTTTAATGGGGCTGTAACAACGGCATTCAGTGCCTCATCTAAAGATATATTGGTAATGGCATGGAATATTGATTCAATTAGTAGTTTTGATCCAGCGCAAACTGTTGAGGTTGTGACGAGTGAGTTATTAACGAATATTTGCAGCGCGTTAGTGCAATATGATGAGCATGATCCTACAAAAATTCGCCCTGCTATGGCAAAATCTTGGGACGTTTTAGACAATGGCAAAAGAATAGTCTTTCATCTTCGTGATGATTTAAAGTTTAATGATGGAAGGATGGCTACAGCGCAAGATTTGGTATGGTCGATGCGACGGATTATTAAATTAGGATTAAGCTATGCTCAATCTTTAATGGATTATGGGTTTACCAAAAACAATATTGAAACAAATATTCAGGCTCTTGATGATAAGACTTTACAATTAAAATTAGATAAACCCTATCCTATTCAGCTCATATTGACTGTTATTGGACAATCTTATGCTTCTGCTTTGCTTGATCGGAAAACAATTGAAGCACAGAGTATTAACGGTGATATGGGGAATAAATATTTAGCAACACATACAGCTTGTGTTGGACCTTATAAATTGGTGAGCTGGTCTCCAGGAGATAAAGTTGTGTTAGAGGCGACACAACATTATTGGGGCGATGTGCCTAAAATTAAGCAGATTGTTGTGCAGCATGTAGCGGATTCATCAAGTCAAAGACTTCTTTTGGAAAAAGGTGATGTGGATATAGTGCGTGATCTTTCTTCGGAGGATATTTTAGATCTTGAAAAAAAAGGAGGCCCAGTCAAAATTAGTCGTGTTTTGCGTCCGCAGATTATTTACTTATCGTTAAATAATAAGAATGCAATTTTTGCGAATGAAAAGGTCAGATTGGCACTTCGTTATTTGGTTGATTATGAAGGTCTTGGAAAAACTGTTTTGAAAGGGATTGCTATTCCTCGGGCAACTTATATGTCTTTAGGTGTTCCAGGTGCTTTAGATGAAAAAGAAGGTTTGCCTTTTCAGTTGGATTTGAAAAAAGCAAAACAACTGATTACTGAAGCTGGTTATCCTAATGGGTTTAAAGCTAATCTTTTAGTTGGAAGCCTTAGTTATATGTCGTCTGTTGCACAGTCTATTCAAGCCAATGCACGCAAAATTGGTGTTGAGCTTACAATTGAAAAAATGGCACAAAATCAATTGTTGAGCCGTGTACGTGGTGGAAATTATGATACTGCTATTATGGGGTGGGGGAGTGCCGATCCTGATGGACATCCTGCTTCATTAAATCACGTGTTTAACCCTGATCCAACATTTACAAAAAAGCACAATATGTATTTAGCTTGGCGCGCTGGGTATTATGATGAAAATATTAATAACATGGTGATGGATGCTTTGTTTGAGAAAGACCCCAATAAGCGTATCATGCAATATCGTACTTTACAGCATTATGTGCTAGAGCATGGTCCTATGGTTTATTTATTTCAGACATATTATACCGTTGGTATGGGGCCTGATGTCAAAAAATGGATTTGGAACAGTTATAGACTTTATTACAATGAAGCAGAAAAATAAAAAGAAGCATGTTATAGAAAAGGATTGTAGAACATGCTTAATAAGAGATTGTTTTGTTATATAAAAAAGTATTTGCTTTATGTTTTGTCGCTACAGAGGGGATTTTTATAATGGTTTTGCCACTTTCAGAGACTGAAAGAGCTGTATCAGAAAAGCAGAAAAAATTATTTTTATGGGATTTTTTATGCAAAGGATTGAAACTTCTTATTTCAGTTTTTATCACATTGCTTGGGTTGGTGACGATCACTTTTTTTCTTGGTCATCTTCTTCCTCTAGATCCGGTTCTGTCTATTCTTGGTGATAATATCAGTCAGGAAGCTTATGATGCAATGTATTATAAGCTGGGTCTTGATAAGCCGTTGATTGTCCAATATTGGAAGTATCTTCATAATGTATTTTTGTTTGACTTTGGAGATGCTTTAACTTCTGGGCGACCTGTTCTAGCCGATATTATGCGTGTGTTTCCTGCAACATTAGAGCTTGCAACCGTTGCTATTGTTATTGGCACAAGTCTTGGAATTCCATTTGGTGTTTTTGCAGCAATGTATCGCGATTCATTTATTGATTATGTTGTCCGTGTTTTTACACTTGTAAGTTATTCTACTCCAACATTTTGGCTCGGATTAATGGCGTTGTTAATATTTTACGCCAAGCTTGGCTGGGTTGGTGGCCCAGGACGACTTGATTTTCTTTATGAATATTCTTTTGAACCAAAAACAGGATTTTTCCTTTGGGATACTGCAAGCCAAGGACAATGGGAGGCTTTTGGTAATGTTTTTAGTCACGTTATTATGCCTGCTTTGATCTTGGCTTTCGGTGCTATGGCTTATATTAGCCGTATGACTCGTGGGTTTATGATTGAGCAGCTTAATCAGGAATATATCATTACTGCACGTGTAAAGGGATTATCGTGGGCGCGAACCGTTTGGGGGCATGCCTTTCGAAATGCTGCTGTTCAAATTATTACCGTTGTTGCACTTTCTTATGCTTTTTTATTAGAAGGGGCTGTTTTAACGGAGACAGTTTTTGCTTGGCCTGGTTTTGGACATTACTTGACAAACGCTCTTTTAGCCGGAGATATGAATGCAGTTGTAGGATGTACTTTACTTGTAGGATTTATCTTTGTCGCCATTAATTTATTTTCTGATTTGCTTTATCGCATTTTTGATCCAAGGACACGTTGAATATGACAGTAAGTAATCATCATAAATCGCAATCATCATCTTCTTTGGGTAGTTGGTTAAACGATCCTGTTCCAAACTCCATAATTCAAGCGAACATACAAAGAATTTATCACGCACTGGCTAAGTTTTTTCATAACTTTTCGGCTGTATTCGGTCTGCTTATTATTTGTATTATTATCATATGTGCATTTTTTGCTCCTTGGATTGCTACGCATGATTTTCTTAGCAATGATCTGGGGCATCGGTTGCAGCCACCCTCTATGGCGCATTATTTTGGAACAGATGAATTGGGACGTGATATTTTTAGTCGCCTTGTTTTTGGTTCCCGTATTACTCTTTATGTTGTTTTTCTTACAACAGTTATTGTAGGTCCAATAGGGCTTATTGTTGGAACTGTATCTGGTTATATGGGCGGATGGGTTGATACTGTGCTCATGCGCATTGTCGATATTTTTCTTGCTTTTCCAGGTTTGATTTTAGCTCTTGCATTTTCAGCCGCATTGGGACCAGGGATTGAAAATGCTTCTATTGCAATTTCAATTGCAGCATGGCCACCAATTGCACGTTTAGCACGTGCTGAGACTTTGACAATACGTTCTTCTGATTATGTTTCTGTAGTTCGCCTGCAAGGGGCCTCTGCTTGGCGAATTATTTTGTTTCATGTTGCGCCCATGTGTATTCCTTCAGTGATTGTACGATTAACTTTGGATATGTCTGGAATTATTTTAACGGCTGCTGGTCTTGGTTTTTTAGGGTTGGGAGCTCAACTTCCAAGTCCTGAATGGGGTGCGATGCTTTCTTCAGGGCGGGAATTTATGATGACAAATTGGTGGTTGGCGGCAATACCAGGCTGTGCAATATTATTTGCAAGTCTTGCTTTCAACCTTTTAGGTGATGGTCTTCGTGATGTATTGGATCCACGCAATGGGTAATAAATTATTAGAAGTAGAAGATTTACGTATTTCTTTTCCTACAACGCGCGGCATTTCAGAAGTTGTGCGTGGCGTTAGTTTTTCTGTTGGAAAAGAAAAAATTGGAATTGTTGGTGAATCCGGATCTGGAAAATCGATGACTGGGCGCGCAATACTAAGATTGAGTCCAAAAGCAGCCATTGTTAAAGCTAAAAAAATGCGCTTTGAGGATGTTGATTTATTGGCCGCAAGTGAACCTCAGATGCGAAAAATCCGTGGGAAACGTATTTCAATGATTTTACAGGATCCCAAATATTCACTTAATCCATTAATACGGATCGGGGAACAGATTATGGAGGCTTACCGTATTCATTACCGTGTTTCAAAAGCTGAAGCGAGGGAGCGCACCATATCTATGTTAGAATCTGTTCATATTCGTGATCCTGAACATGTGATGCGTCTCTTTCCTCATGAAATATCTGGGGGGATGGGGCAGCGCGTGATGATTGCAATGATGCTCATTCCAAAACCTGATTTAATTATTGCTGATGAGCCAACATCTGCACTTGATATTACGGTCAGACGACAAGTTTTATCTGTATTAGATGAACTTGTGACAAAATCTGGAACGGGACTTATTTTCATTAGTCATGATTTAAATATGATTGCTGATTTTTGTGATCGTATTTTGGTGATGTATGCGGGCCGTGTCTTAGAAGAGTTGCCTGCTTCTGATTTGTCTCACGCTTGTCATCCTTATACAAAGGCGTTGCTCGCGAGTTTGCCACGGCTTGATAATCCAGTTGATATTTTGGCTGTTCCTGAGCGTGATCCTGATTGGTTGTATAATCCTACGATTGTTAATGGCGTTGAGGAGGTTCCTCATGACAAATTGTGAGAATATTATTGATGTTTCTAATTTATCTGTAACTTTTGGGCACAGGCATAAGGCAGTAACAGTTGTTAAAAATGTTAATTTTCATATTAAGCGTGGTGAAGCTTATGGTTTGATTGGTGAATCCGGATGTGGAAAGTCAACTATTTTGAATACATTGGTGGGGCTTATTCCAGATTATAGTGGAAAATTCCTTTTTGCTGGACAAGAAGTTGAAAAGAAAAGAAGTAAGGATTTTTTACGCTGTATTCAAATGGTTTTTCAAGATCCTTATGCTTCGCTGCATCCAAGAAAAATGGTCCATACGGTTCTTTCTGAATCGCTCAAAATCCATGGAATGGATAATCAAAGAGAGCGGGTGGAGGATGCTTTAGATTCCGTTGGTTTAGATTCTTCATTTCTTTATCGTTATCCTCATGAGTTGTCTGGAGGGCAGCGTCAGCGTATTGCTCTTGCACGTGCTTTAATTATTGAGCCAGAGGTGTTGTTGCTTGATGAGCCAACATCTGCATTGGATGTGTCGGTACAGGCTGAAATTTTAAACTTGTTGAAATCACTGCGCGTGAGAAAAAAGCTTACTTATTTAATGGTATCCCATGATCTTGCTGTTGTTGCACATATTTGTGAACGTGTTGGAATTATGCATAAAGGGATTATTCTTGAAGAGCTTAGCAATGATGAATTGCGTAATCTACATGCGCAACACGATTATACAAAGGAGTTTTTTGAAGCAAGTATAGAGCCTATTGTCCATAGAGAGCAAAGAGCATGATCAATTTTACAGAAGAGAAAATGCAATTTTATTTGTTTTGAAGTTTCTGGAGATGTTTGGCGGCATTGTTAAGAGGGAAGGGGATAATAGGATTTTTTCAGTATGAATTTTCTGGGCAGTGTTTGAGCTGTAATATTTTAAATCCTATTAGAACTTCCATTTTGAAATATATGAGTGACTTATAACATACATCCCTTTGTTTGATATTATTGCATTATTTTTTACTTATCATTTTATGTTCAAAAGTTTTATTTTGGAATTTTAAGCATTAAATTCGTGAGAAATAACAAACGATAGTAATGTTGTATTTTCTAGAAAAGCTTCTCATTATTTTACAATATCATTTTGTTTTTGGTTGTTCTCTTTTTTACAGTTTTATTCTTTATAAAAAGAATTTTTTGTAAAAAACATCCAATGGTCAATGACTGTCTTCAAATATTTCGCTGTTCTCTATTTAAAAAAGCGCTTAAAAACAGCTTATAATAAACCAAAAAGGCAGCAATATGCTGCCTTTTTGTTAAATTGAATAGGCTATTTTTACAGTCTTGATTTAAAACTGATAGAGTATTCCTCCTGAAAAGCTTGCACCACTTATACCAGTTTTTGAAGCTTTTGTTGATAGCTGACATCACCATGAAGGGAGAGGTTAGCGGACAATTGTGGGCCACCTTCAACGAAACTTCCCGAGGGGTCACATTTATAATACTTATCAATATGGAATGTCTGATCATCACCAAAGGTTTTGATTAAGTTTACTTTTCCATAGAAAGACATAGGACGGCTGTTTTCAGTGGCAATGGTTTTTGTCAAACGTCCACCAACACGGGATTATCCATTGAGAAGGATTTTGCATCTTAATGGTCAGATTATCAGCATCTTTAATGGTATCAAACATCAAATGTTGATAGGCAAGCTGTGCCTGCGGTTCGAATGTTACGCCTTGGATACCCGTTGCAAATTGTTTGCTAACAGTTGTGGAGATCGCCAACATTTTTGCATTTTTTAATTTTGTGGTTGTACTAATGAGGGCATTGGTGATCTTTCTCTTTAGGAATCCATAGGATAAACAGCGTATCAAGATAGAAACCACTGTCACGCTGTTTACTGCCATAGGCGGTGAGTGAAATGACCATTTATTCAATATGCTCTTACTTGCTGTCTTGCATATTCTTTGGAGTGCAAAGAGAGTTGTCCATAGGTTTCTATAAGACCAAAATGTGTTGTAGATATTTTTCCCTTCTAGCGCGACAAAGTTAACACCTCCTTGTAGAGAAGCATAACGAAGATGAGCACTGCTATAACCATATCTACTAGAAGTACTACTTATCAAAAAATAAGCTTCCTGTTTTTCCATAGGTATATAAGAAAAAGCCATTCCGTTTGTCTTATTCTTTCCTTAAGACAAATGTCGCATATTGGTTAACAGTTGCATTTTGCTTAGCCATATTGGTCAATCCAGCGTACAAGAGAGCATTGGGGCTTGATCAAATAGTTTGTATTTATGGCACGATGGTTTTTACTTTTGAGTCGCTATCAAGCAGTACTGGTTGTAAGCGAAAATCCCAGAAATTTTTATTTTCTCCTAAAAGGTTTTGTTCAGCATTTGTTTTACTGTGGTTTGATTTTGGTCCATAAGCTTTCAGTATATATTTATAAGGTGAACCACTTATTGTGATATAGTCCTGTGCAAGTTTGAAAGAGTTTTGATTTACTTTCCCAAAAACTTGAATGAGTGAAAGACCACGTGCACTGGTAAGAGCAGAAGCGTCTGCTTTAATATTGTTCTTTTCTAAATGTCCAGTGATATAAACCAGTGTAGTACCTGAAACATCACCGTGAATCAGAAGATGGTCAGCTTTTTGTTTGTTTATGGCAGCACTATCACTCCATTCGACGTTGAAATGAATTTCTGCTTTTCCTGTAGCATTGTAGACTTTTTTAGTATTTGGTCTGCCAGATCCTATGTGCAACGTGTGATAATGATTTTCAGTTGGCTCTTCAAAAACAATAGAGCTGTTATTGATGTTAAGGACAGAAATATCAGAACGTGCTCTTTGAGCAATATCAAGCAGTTTTTTGTTCTGGCTTTTTTTATTTGTGCTTGTTTTCAATGTCCATTTCGTATTGTTTTGCAAATCAAAGACTGTTTTGAATTTTTTTTCAGTGCTCACTTTGCCGTCTAAGATGGAGCGATCGGCGTTTAGTGTAAAAGTGAAATCATTTTTTTTCGTTGAAGCTTCGGTTACTAATAAAACATTGGCACGGATTTCTGAATTTTTGAGATTGGCTTTACCAATTGATTCATTTGCATTAATTCCAGTACCGTTTTTAATATGAAGTTTTGTATTGGTTAAATTGATTTCTGATGTTCTATTGTTCTTAGACTTTTCAAATGCGATACCTCTATCTTCTGCTGTGGCAGAAACATTTGTTACATCAATATGTCCATTATTATTTACAACAAATGCACTATTTTCGGCAATTATTGTCCCTCCACTCATTTTGATTGTGCTGCCATTTTCTGAATAAAGTCCGATCTCAGCATTTTTAATCGTTGTATGGCCATATAATTCAACTAAACTGCCAACATCTTGGCTTTCCGCACCGAATCCGTTATTATCTGCTGTTATTAGAGTAACATTCGTGGCTTTAATATGTCCGCCGTTTCCGGCAAATAATGCAGTAGTTTTACCTTGTACTGTTCCTCCCGTTATGGTGATGGTGGATTTTGAATCTTTTGCATAGAGCCCACTGTCATCAGATGATGTAATTTGAGCATTGTCAGTTAAAGTAATAGTACTGCCGTTTATAGCAGATACTGCTGCACCTTTTGCGTTAAATGATCCTCCAGAAACTGTTATTTGAGAACCATTATCTGAAATTATGCTATTGATTGCTTGCGGAACGGTTACATTTTCTAAAGTAATGGCACTTCTTCTTGCAATTATTGCATTGATTAGTAGTGCATTATCCTTACGATTTAATATCGTTACATCTTTCAGTTTGTTATTGCTCTTGTTTTTTAACAAGTGAACGCCTGCTTCGGAAGCAGTAATGGTTCCTCCGATCATTTTGATTGTGCTATCGTTTTGCGCATCAATTCCGATTTTAACGTCACTGATCGTTGTATTGCCAAGCAATTCAATCACACTGTTAGAGCCAGAGGCAGCTGCACCAGCAGCTACACCATTGCCATTATTAGTTGCTTTTAAAGCAACATTTGTAACCGTAATATGGCCACCTATGTCTGCTTCTAAGGCTGTATATTTTCCTGTCACGTTTCCTGTTGTCATTGTAATTGTGGATTTTGAGTCTCGTGCATAGAGGCCTGCTTCATCATGTGACGTAATTTGAGCATTGTCCGTTAAGGTGATACTGCTACCGTTTTGAGCACATATTGTTGCATAGCTTGAATCAAATGATCCTCCAGAGATTGTTATGTTAGAACGATTATTTGCAATTACGCTGTTGCCTGTTTGAGTCACTTTTACATTTTTTAAAGTGAGACCACTTTCTTTCTCTAGAAGAATTCCTTTGCCTGAATTTTTATCTTTACCGGTTGATATTATTACATTTTCTAGTTTACTTTCGGCGCTCTTACTGTTCACGAAGCCAACACCAGTTTTAGAAGTTGTAATAGTCCCCCCAATCATTTTAATTACGCCACCGTTACTTGCCACAAGCCCAACACCAGCATTCTTAATCGTTGTATTGCCATATAATTCAATCATACTATTAGCGCTATTGACTCCTGCGCCTATTATAGGAACATCAGTGACCTTGCCCCCATGTTCATTTGTTGTTAGAGCAACATCCGTGACCTTAATATGTCCACCGTTTTCTGCGACCAACGCTAATTCTCCGGTTACTGTTCCTCCCGTCATTGTGATGGTAGAATGTAAACCATTTGTGTAGAGTCCTTTGCTATTCGATGATGTTGATGTAACTTGAACGTTACCTTTTTTATTGCTGGTTAAAGTAATGTTGCTGCCGTTTCCAGCGTATACCCCTACGTTTTTGCCCTCAAATAATCCTCCAGAAACCGTTACTTTAGAATGATTATTTGCAACTATGCCACTTTTTGCCTGCGTAACTGTTACATTTTCTAAAGTGACGTTGCTTTCCTTGTCGGCACCTATTCCTGTGATTTTAGGCTCTTTATGGTTACTGCCCGATATTTTCACATTTTCTAGCTTGTTTCCATTGCTCTTACTATTATAGAAACCAGCGCCGGTTGCAGAAGCTGTAATGGTCCCTCCGATCATTTTAATCATTCCACTGTTTTGTGCATGAAGACCGATTACAGCATTCTTAATTGTTGTATTCCCATGCAATTCAATCACGCTGTTCGGACCGCCGGCGACAACTGTTCCGATTTTATCATTCGTCGCAGTTAACGCAACATCCGTGACCTTGATATGTCCACCATTTTCTGCAACCAACGCCATTTTTTCTGTGATTACGCTTCCTCCCGTCATTTCGATTGTGGTTTCTGAATCTGTTGCATGGAGTCCAGTGCCATGAGATGATGTAGTTTGAACATTGTTAGTTAGAGTTACGCGACTGCCATTGTAAGCAGATATTGCTGCCTTTGTGGCATCAAATGATCCTCCCAATATCGTGATTTCAGATTTATTATTTGCTGTAACGCTATTCGTTGCCTTAGTCACTTTTACATTTTCTAAAGTGACTTCACTGTCTTTGTCTGCAAATATTGCAAAAGTTAGTGGAGCTTTGCCTTTGCCACTTGATATTATTATATCTTTTAGCTTGTTTTCAGCATTCTTACTGTTCAAGAATTTAGTGCCAGTGTTGGAAACTGTGATAGTTCCCCCAGTCATTTTCAGTGTAGCACCATCCTTTGCTTCAAGACCGAAGAAAATGCTAGAACCAGTTCCTTTAATGGTTGTACCATCCAGTAATTCAATCGCAGTGTTAGAACCTTCAGCTGTTATAGCGTGCGCATTTGTGCCTATGTTGGTGTTTGTTTTTTTGTTTCCGATTATCGTCAAATGCTTGCCGATAATTTGACCACCTTTTTTTGCGTGAATAATTTCGTAGGTTTCGTTGGAAACTTCTTTTTTATTTTCTGAAATTTCAAGATTTTTAGCTTGTGCATTAAGATTGATACCAGAAAGTACAACTGCCACAATTGCTGTGCAGGATAGAAGAAATTTTTTAGGCATCAGTCTACTCCTTTTAAAGCCCCCAACATTCATTTTCCCGCTAACTTCATAAGCAGAAGTGGAAATAGATATTGCTTTTATTTTAATAACACAGCACTTTGATATTTTGTTTTGCTTTTTTTGTCAAATTTAAAGTTGTATTTATGTTTAATTATGTAATATTAAATTTATTTCATAATGTATTTTTATATAATTATATTTTAAAAATAAGTTTTTTATTAATGGTACATATTATTTTATATCAATATTCATTTATTTTAATATTTATTGATGTATAATTAAAGAAATACAGTTATATAAAATAAAGTAAAAAATATAATATAAATAAGAATAGTAGTGTTTTTAATATTTTATATTTAGTGGAAAAAGGTGAAATTAGAGTGGATATGTGATAATTGATTGTTCTTACCTACATTATGTATCGAATGAGTTTTTGACAGCAAAAATGAGAGAAGGCTTTAATAGAGCGTTGAGGGTTCTTTGAGTGCTCAGTGTCTTCTTTGAACGAATGAAATATAAAAATATACAGAATCCGCTGATAAGCCACAATTTCCGAAAGGCTACATACTATACAAAACTCCGTTGGATGTAGTTTGACATTAGGTTTTGTACTAAGTGGGAAGAGGTGAGATTAGTTAGAAATACGTGATAATTTATTGTTTTTATGGTTATTTTTTACCATTAAATGCGCGTTTTGTAAAATGGCATGGGGCAAGGACCATCCCGTTTTAACAAGCGCCATTATCAAAACCATTGCCGCCCTGATGGCTTTTAACATTGCTCTACGTGTGTTGCGCTTTACCATGACTGGCGCACACGTCTTGGTTTATTTTGGTGCTGATACCACCACCATCACCAAATGGAAAAACATCATTGCTGCTGCTTTTGATCTCTCTTCCCATTGGCAAAAGTTTAAACAAGGACTTTCCTCTGTTGTCGAGAGGTTTGGCAATTTGTGGGAGGGCGTTAAACAAAGCTTTTCCAACTTTTGGCAATGGTTGAAGAGTTTTTTTACACAGGAAAAGCTCTCGGAGAGTGCCAAGGCTGGTATGGAACAAGCGGGCGAAGATCTGGCTAATTCGATTGTCGATGGCTTTATGTCGTCTATCTCACAATTGATGGATTTTTGTAAATCTTTGCCTAGCCGCATTAAGGGGTGGATTGGTTCCATTGATGTAAGAGAGTTTTTGCCAAGTTTTTTGGGGGGTAAAACAGCCATCCAACCCATCGTGCAATTTGCGGGGGCGGGGCATGCAAATTCCCCTTTCACAGAAGCAAAAAGCAAAGATCACTCCCCCATCACACACAATCAAAATGTCACAGTGCATGTTAATGGGGCGCGTGAACCCATGGCCACTGGTCGTGCGGTTGCCCATGCCATTCAACGGGCACGCGCTAATGCCCTGCATGGCGGGACAGAATGAGGGGAGGGAGCCTATGAGAGATCCTTTGATGATGTTAGGACCGCATCAATTTTATGTGGACTGGCTGAATTTCCAATCCTTTGAAGAAGAGTTTTCTGCCTCATGGGTTTGTATGGAGCGTTTTGGCAAGGCACCCAGTTTGCAATTTACCGGCTATGGCAATGATGCAAAAACCATTCATGGAGTTTGGTTTCCAGAAGAATTTGGTGACTGGGTAGCGATAGATGCCATCACCACAACTATCCGAAGAGCAAAGCCGGTCCAGATGCTTCGTTGGATCAATGATACGACCTATAGTGTCCTTCTCCATGGACCCGTAGTAATCACCACGATCAATAAAGACCACGACTATATCAGTCGCTCTGGTCAATCCCAGCGCATCCGCTATTCCATTACGCTCTTGCCCTTTTTTAATGGCGGAAAACCACAAGGACAATACCAAGAGGGACAATATCAAATGGGGTATTACCAAGAGGGACAAACTCTATGAAGATACCAGAAAAACATGTTGTTGTAGAGCTAGAGGATATGAGCCTCGATCTCCTTTGCTTTCACCATGTCATGGCTGTGTTAGGGGACCGTTCTCAAGTTGGGGGACTAAACGGCTATTTAGAAGCCACACTGGAAGCCAATCCAGAGATTGCCAAATATGGTGTGTTTTTACCGCGGGGCTTAAAGGTCATTCTGCCTGAATTTGTGTTGTCTAATCCCCAAAGCATGGTGAAAAGGCTATGGGATTAATGCGTACACACCCCTTTATTGTGGTCAAGGTGGGAGACAAACCTGTTCATGAGGTTTTTTACCAGCGTCTTTTAACCGCAACTATCACGGATCATGCCGGGAATGAAGCCGATACATTTGAAGCAGAGTTTGATGATAGTGGCAATGATTTAGAGGTTCCCTCAAGCAACAGTGCGCTACAGGTGATCTTTGGTTATGAGAACAGCATCAGTGCATTTATGGGGTGTTTTGTTGTCGAATCGGTTGTAAGTTGTGGGGGCAGTGATGGAGAGATTTTGCGCCTTTGTGGCAAAAGTGCCTCGATGCGTAAAGAGCTCAAAGAACAGGTGAGTGAGCATTTTGATCACAAAACTGTTGGTGAGATTGTTGAGACACTCGCCAAACGCCATGGCTATCAAGCAAAGGTCAGTCCCCAGTTCATTAAAAAACCTTTGCCTTATGTGATTCGCACAGATCAATCGGCTGTTGATTTTTTAACCCGCCTTGCCGATCGCATGCGGGCACGTTTTTTGATCAAGGACAATAAGTTT
>NZ_JBHIPT010000048.1:0-7527 GCF_042196205.1 Bartonella sp. AP21QHHD
TCCTTGTTTGGATCAATCATTTCAAGCGGGGGTGCAAAGCTTTCACATTGAAGCCATGGCAAGGAATTTTCTTCCCACCCTGGCAAATTGACGCATCCAGCAAGCACTGCCATTTCAACAAAACGCTCCCAAACAATGCGGTTAAACTGAAAGGCAATAATATGTTCACGCCATTGTTTGACGTGCCGTCTAAACTGAATGATGGAGGTGCGTACATTTGAAAAATTCCCCCGCGTAACGTCTCCAGTCACAACGGCATAAGGCATATTAAGTGCTGCACAAATTTTCAAGATATTGCGAAATTGAAAAGCCTCATAAGAGCCACCAACCTCAACAGGATTTGAGAATGTAACTTCTTTATTCTCTCCTAAATAAAGAGATGCACCGGGCGCAATGACAGGTGCTTTGTATTCTTCTTCAACGTTGTTTTTATCACGATTATCGGATAATTTTTCGACGTTTGGTGAATTGTCCTTGACAAACGCCGCGAAAAGAGCCGCCGTCCTTTTTCTATCGAGTTCTGCGTCGTCATAGGATTCGAGTTGAAAGATCTTTGTCATAGCGCGCGTTATTTTGGGAGAACCGCGCAATTGTCCGGCAATACGGCGCTCTTTGATATGAATGACCATTTCAGCAGGGACACGCACGCGCTCTTGGCTCTCAAATGCCATATTTGCAGGGACATCATCATAGGGGTGATGTTCCCAGAAATGATAAGCAACGCGCTTGCCACTGGCATTAAATTCAATCCCCATACGAATGTAATTGCCTTCAATATCAGCCGGTCCATTGTAAGTAAGGTCTAACATTTCGGTGGGATAAACTTGTAATTGAAGCGGCACACCAGAGCGCCCGTAGAGGTCAACATAATGTAGTCTTACAAAACATTCACCAGTTAGAAAGACTTCTCGTGCAATGGTTGCTTGAAGTCCATAAAAATTGGCATCTTCATCATAGTCCGCCTCATCAACCCATTGCCACCATAAGTCTAAAAGCTTTTTCTTTTCTTCTTGAAAACCTTCAATACGAGGATAAGGTTTAATCCCATCACTAACAGCCGCAGAGACCCATTCTTCCGTTGCAGACCCATAAAGAGATTCATTATCATAAAGCCATCTTGAACGAGCAACAATGGTATCACCACATTCTTCAATCGCTTTATTGATATGTTTTTTTGCGGGGTCAAAACCACCCATACGGCGGCTTTTACTTGCAGCTTCAAAAGGCGGATTGTGTTGACGAGAAATTGTAAAAAAGCCTGTGAGTTTATTGAAAAAACCAGCCATTAATAGCCTCGTGATATATTAAAATAGAAAACGCGTGAACGCTTGCGCCCTTCAAGGTTGGCTATTTGTATGTTCAGCATCTCAAGCGCTCTGCGAAGTTCCTCAACAGAACGATTGCTGACTTGCTTATCGCCGTGACGCACTGATTGCGCACCCGAATAAAGAGCCTCTTCAATTTGTTCACGCCGCCTTTTTAAACTTTCCAGTCTGTCAATTTTGCTGTTAATTGGTTCTAAAGTTTCACCCACAAATTACCTCCAATCCCCTCGCATATAAGGATTCATCACTGTTCTGGATTGTTTCCTTTGAGGTTTTGCTATCTGAGATCTTCTTGGAGAAGTGAATGAAGAAATCCCAGATGTTGGTTGCTCTACAGAACCTTCAATTTTAAGTTTTTCCAAACGCTCTTCTAAGATATCAACTTCTCGATTAAGGTTTATTCCCGCCGAAATCAGACCTTGTAAAGCAGCATAAGCATAGACCCTACAGTCCAAGGCTTCGTTTCTTGCCTTTTCACTTTTTTGCCATTCAATACGCTTGAAGCCTTTAAAATATTTGATGACTTTTCTTTCAGCGGTTAGCTGGTCAAAATATTCCTAGTCAAGGCTTTTGTGAAAGTGTGTTGCACCAGCCCCTGATGCTTCAGGTCCCGATTTTTTAAACCGTGCCGTGATAATATCTTTTGCCGCGTCAACACCAACAATATAGAGATTAATCTGTCCTTTATTGTTTTTGCTTGGTCGGCGTGGCCATACCGCACGCCATCCCGCTTGCCCCTTAATCCCCCAGATACGCCGCCCTTCACGCGGGCGTACATAATTATAAACTGCCTGTGTATGTCCACCACCGGTATCAATACAAGCAGCTGTTATCCTAATCCCCTCTTTATAGCCTGGATGTGGCCAGCGCTTTGCAAGATATTCATCCAATTGGTCCCATACTTCAAAAGAAGAGGGATCACCAAGGATCACTTGATAATCAATATGCCAACTTTCTTCACTACGCCCCCATCCCACCACTTCAAGTTCCAAGCGGTCATTTTGCACATCAATGCCTGCTGTCAACACGACGGATTGTTCTGGTGCAAGGGGATAATCTTCGCGTTTTGCATAGAGGCTATCAGGATCAACAACTTCGCCTGTTTTGTCCTCCCATGGCTCTCCAAGCACTGTGTTAATAAAAACTTGCAAAAGAGCAGGGTCTTCTTTGGCTCTTAAAAATTCGCGCGCACAATCGCCCCAAGTCAGCCATGGCGAATAAAGCGCTGAAATATGGTAAGAACGCAGACGAGGCTTACTTGACTCCTGTGTTGCGATCCAGCAAGCACCGTTTTCTTCTGCCATTAAGGTGGACTTACGATGTTCGGCATGTTCATGACCACAATGGGCACAAACAAACACAGCTTTTTCGGGGGCGCCTTTTTGCCACTTGATTTGTGACCAAACAATCGGCTGTAGTGTACCACATGCATCACAAGGCACGTTGTAATATCGCTGGTCTCCTAGTACAAAATCCTTGGCAATACGGCTTGTGTCACGGTGTGTCGGCGTGGACAATTTAAAGATCTTTCGTTGAATAAAAGCAGAGGTTCGTTTTTCAGCAATTGTTACAGGATCGCCTTCATTATCGACATTCAATGGGTAAGCATCGACTTCATCCAAAACCAAATAGCGAATAGGAGAAGAACGCAATCCAGCAGCACTATTTGCTCCTGTAATCATCAATGTTCCCCCATAAAATTCCTTTGAAAACATGGTATTACCACTGTCTCTTGCACGAGCAGGAGCAATGCGTTCACTTAAAGCAGGGCTAGCTGAAATCATCGGATCAAGACGAGACTTTGACAGTTTCTTAGCGGTCTCAACTGTCGGCATCACATAAAGGGCAGGTCCTGGACTATGATGAATGGCATAACCACAAAAGTTCAATGCTGCTTCCGACATTCCAATCTGAGCCCCCTTCATCACAACCGTTGTTTCAGTCGGATCATAAACAGAAAGATTATCCATGATCTCTCGTAAATAGGGGGTACGTATAGTCCTCCATAATCCAGGCTCAGCACTCGTAACTGTGCTCAAATAACGATTTTTATCAGCCCACTGGGAAACAGTATAAGGCGGGTCAGGACGGCGTCCTTCATTCGCATAGCAAAAAAAGAGCCCAGCACCAGAGGACGAGGGCGAAGCATCACTTATCATGTTCTGGATTCTCTTCTAAAGTGTTGGGATCGTGAAAAGAAACAGGGACGACATTTTCCACTAAAGCTTTGCGCATATGATGATCGATAGCTCCAATAAGGCTCGCAGCATCACATCCCACTTGCGCTGCAATTTCAGTACCAAAGCGATAGGCAAAATTGAGCATTGTATCTCGATGCGCTCTTCCAAAGTTCCATGCTTCTTTTCTCACTTCTTCACGATCAACAGTGGTTTCGCGTAACTTTTCCAGAGCAATTTTTTCTTTTGCTAGCGCAACTTGCATTCGCTCCAGTTTTATCTTGTATTCATTGGCTCCATCTGTGGAGGCTTGTTTGATCTTTGTCCGTACCTTTCCATCAGGCGCTAAAAATGGGGGTGGGCGCTTTGTTGGATTCTCATTCCAGATGGCTGTTGCAAGGGCTTCATTGACAGAACCATCTTCAAAAAGAGCCGCATCAAATTTACCTGTCTTTATCCGAGAAACCACCGCATTATGTGAAACACCCATCTTCTTCGCAAACGCACGAACCGATAGACCCTTACGCGTTTTCTTATTCATAGTTGCTCCATTTTTAATGGTATATACGAATTGTTGTACACTTTAATTATTGACAAGGTTTTATTTTTCGTGTACATAAAATATATGAAGATAGTGTGGGATGAACCAAAAAGAGCTTTAAACATTGTTAAACATAAGCTTGATTTTGCTGATGTTATTTACTTTGACTGGGAACATGCTCTTATTGATGCAACACATTCAAACCGCATGAAGGCTATTGGACATTTTGCGGATGGCACAACAGTTATTGTTTTTGCAAAGCTTGGCAATGAAGCGATATCCATTATCAGTTTTCGTCAAGCGAATAAAAAAGAAAGAGAGGTTTTCAATGACTATCAAAAAAACCTTTGAAACAGGATGTGGCTATACAAAAGAAGATTGGGACGCTGTGGATTCCCCACCACTAACAGATGAAGAACTTGCACGCTTAAAGCCAGCTAAAGACGTTTTACCAGCCTCTTTTTTTAAGTATGTAACAGAAGAGCGCCGTAAACGTGGGCGTCCACCCGTTGAATCTCCTAAACAAGCGGTTACTCTCCGTCTCGACCCAAATGTTATTGCCTCTTTTAAAAAACAAGGAAAAGATTGGCGAACACGTATGGGTGAAGTCTTAAAAAAAGCAAGTGGCAGCTAAACCAACCACCTCCCCATTGTTGATAACGGGGAGGGGAGTTCTGTTTTTAACTTAAGCAACCTTTTTAATGGGGCTTTCTAAATCTGGTTCGTAAGCTTTCAAAAAAGGATTCATAGCCATGGGAAACTCTGAAGCTCCGAAATCTGTAAGAACTGCCAGAATCTTTGTAAAATTGGGCACCTCATCTTGAAGTTTGAAAATCAAAGCTTTTTCTACCAAACTCATGATGTTAATCAGAGCTGTACACTCTTTTTCATTAATATTTTCATCATTAGAAAACTGATATAAAGCTATCCACAAATCGCACAAAAAATCGACACTGCTATTCATTGCACACCTCCAAAGATTTGTTCTCTCAAACATGCCAATCCTCTGGAGGTGATTTTTGTTGAAGGCAGCACCTTTTCTGTACCATCTGGTCTTTGAATAGTGATAGCGGGACAATCCATGAATCCTTTCTTGATCTTATCCTGATAAGGTAACAATGGCGCCCTTGGAGCCCGTCGATAAACCCAATCATGTTGTCGCAAGTAATCGGTTAAGTCCTTTGGTCGTACCTCTAACATCTTTGCTGCTTCTATCAAACCGAACAACCCATCAGAACGTTTTAAGCCTTCCAAAGCCTCTGCTTTTGGAGTTAATTCGGCAATAACATGATCTTTCTGCTCTATTTGATTTTGTAAGTGATTCAAGACACCAAGCAATGCTTCGGGTTTAGAGTAGTCAACTTGTGGTGTCACTACTTGTTTCAAAAGCCGTTCACATTTGATAAAGTATTGACGTGCTTCATGCCCTTTATCATTACGCTCTATCATCGAAAGATGTTTAGCCATGTCTAACGTAATGTAATATTCTATGCTTGGGCGCCCACCTTTTTCTAAATTTTTAGAAAAACCTATAAAGTCTATATTTTCTCGAAAGTTACATTCTTTAATACGATTTTTAATCCAGTCTGCAAACTTTGATGTAATCTCCAAAAACGCATGCAAATCACGCGCGTTAACAGTTTGAACAGTTTCCTGATCAATAACCTGTTCTGATATTTCTATAAGTGTGTTCATAATGAACTCCTTGTAGTTAGACGTTTTTCATTGACACTCTAAAAGAGTGCCGGGCGCTGAAAAACACGGCTACAAGTCCGTCGTCACACTTTTCCCGTTAGGGTATTGTATAGTGTAACCACACCCGACGAGGTTATTATATGCATGTAGCACATAATGAGTCAAAGTCTTTAAATGTCCAGAAGATTGATTATTTCGGCAATCAATCCGCTTGTAGTTTGTAAGGTGTTTTTCAAGCACCTGATTCGATTATTCACATTGTCGCCACAATGTCAAGTGGCAATGTAATGTTTTTATAAAAGTAATCGGTTAAGTCCTTTGGTCTTACTTCAAGCATCTTTGCTGCTTCTATCAAACCGAACAAACCATCAGAACGCTTTAAACCATCAAGTGCTTTTGCTTTTGGTGCTAATTCGGCAATAACATGATCTTTCTGCTCAATTTGACTTTGTAAGTGATTCAAGACACCAAGCAATGCTTCGGGTTTAGAGTAGTCAACTTGTGGTGTCACTACTTGTTTCAAAAGCCGTTCACATTTGATAAAGTATTGACGTGCTTCATGCCCTTTATCATTACGCTCTATCATCGAAAGATGTTTAGCCATGTCTAAGGTAATGTGGTATTCTTTTATTTTTCCACCGTTTACTAAATTTTTAGTAAGCGTTATAAAGTTTATATTTTCCTGAAACTTACATTCTTTAATGCGATTTTTAATCCAATCATTAAAGCGGGCTTTTATCTCTAAAAACGCATGTAAATCACGCGCATTAACAGTTTGAACAGTTTCTTGATCAATAACCTGTTCTGATATTTCTATAAGATTGTTCATTATGAACTCCTATTGGTTAGATGTTTGTTAATGACGCTCTAAATAGAGTGCCGGGTGCTAACAAACACGGCCAATAGTCCGTCGTCACACTTTCCCCGTTAGGGTATTGTATAGTGTAACCACACCCGACAACATTATTATATGCACGTAGCATACAATGAGTCAAAGTCTTTAATGTGCGGAGAAAAGATTGTATCGGCAATCTATCCGCTATTGGTTTAAGGTGTTCGTTAGGCACCTGATTCGACAATAGATATAATGATACTGTCTTGTCAAGTGATAAAAAACTTTTTCTAAAAAATAATCCACTATTGTACAGTGTGTATATGAGGACACATTAAATTTGTTATTTATCAATGAGTTAAGTGTACAATGTACAGTCAATTTGAAAATTCTATCGCTAGCGATAGTTCGCGCTCGTCCGCCCCGCAACAGACCCAACCCGCTGGGAAGTACCTTTTGCATTGATTTTATTGTATTTTTTCTGGAAAAAACCAAAGCGCAAATGATAATCTGCTTTAAAAATTACAATTAAAGTGAGTAGCGTGTTGACATAGCTTAAGAACATTATTTAGCTTTCTTATTGGCGGCATATTCTTGACGAGCAAGTTGGTACTGTATGTTGGCAATTAATCTTTCATTGGCTTTTTTTACAATAGTACTTGCAATCTCTGGCTTGGACATCACCCCAGCAATGGAGGGTCCTTTTTGTTTTGCAATGGGGAATTGATCTCCATCGGCTCTTTGAAACACATTCCCATTCAGCTTTTTTAATTCAACGCGCTTTGGAAAACTCCCACCTTTGATAAAAGCATGGGGTAAGATTTCTTTCTTTCCAAACAGTGTGTAAGTTACGCCGCGTTTTGTTTCTCTTGCTTGAAAAAATTTAAGAGGTATTGGTGTTCCAGAACCAATGATATCTGTCTCAAGAAACCTTGCTGTCGCCTTTTCTTTAATATA
>NZ_JBHIPT010000049.1:0-1536 GCF_042196205.1 Bartonella sp. AP21QHHD
AACGATCTGGGGGCGTGCTTATGGCAATGCAAAAATCAACAAAAAAAGCAAAGTAAGGTTGGTTCCAAAAAATTGTGAGGTTTATGAAAGGGATAATGTTGTCAATATAACTGATAAAACAGAATAAAAAGAGACATGGGGGACGTGCCTTCTTTATGGTTATAAACGCATATAAAATGCATTGCTATAAACATATCATAAAAGAGAGAGTAAAATAAAAAAAAGCCGTGCCGAATGATATGACGCGGTTTTCAAATAGCGTTTTTTATTGATTAAAATGAATCATCCACAATGGAGTAATGAATGCATATATACAAAACGTATCATATTGCAAGCGCTCTATGAGAGATATGAAAACGTATCAAACAAATCAAAACGCTCGGTAGCTTTAACAATCCAATCAAAAGCAAATGCATATTCAATAAATATCTGTAAAAAAAGTTCTTTTTACATTTGGAAGCGTTGGTTTTTACAAAGCAGCTTTTCATAAAACAAATAAACAATTATGGTTTTTTGTTACCATTTTTATCAAGTCAATTTTATTAATAATAGTTATTAAAAAATCACAAAATTAGAATAACCACTTGAAAATATACCCATATGGGTATATTAATAATCATGAGTAAAATAAAACGTATCATATGGCTTGGTTCTTCACTCAAAGATATAAAAAGTCTTCCTGATCTTATTCAACAAAGGATTGGTTATGCTCTTTATCTTGCTCAGATAGGAGATAGAGGAGAAAATGTTAAGGTTCTCAAGGGGTTCGGATCTGCCAATGTTCTAGAAATTATTGAACGCGATATTCAAGGAACTTATCGCGCTGTTTATACGATACAATATAAAAAATCTCTTTATGTGTTGCATTGTTTTCAGAAAAAATCGACCCGTGGCATTGCAACAGCAAAACCAGACATTAATCTGATTAAAGAACGTCTCAAGTTAGCAGAACAATTAGAAGGGAATTAAAATGATCAATGTTTTTCACGGTAGTTCCAATGTTTATGCGGATCTTGGCTTTTCAGATTCCAGAGAAATGCTTATCAAAGCGCAACTTGCTCATAAGATTAGTCAAATTCTGAAAGAAAAGAACTTAACACAAAAACAGGCTAGTCAACTTTTGAAAATGACTCAACCAAAACTGTCTAAACTCTTAAGTGGAGAATTTCGAGGAATTAGTGAAATGAAAATGCTTGAGTGTTTGGCAAAATTGGGAAACGATATAAAGATTATTGTTAATCCGAAAGAAGTTAAAACGCTTGAAGGACATTTTGAAGTTGTTTTTTCTTCTTAAACTTCTTTATGATTAGCTTTTTTGGATCTATTCATGCATGGCAATCTTATATAAAAAATAGTCAAATGAATCACGTATAAAAGTGTGGATTCTTGAGTGGATTCATATAAAATAATTACAAACAAACTATTGACTTTATTGTATTTTTGTTTATAATGTCCTTCAACAAGCGTGACCATCCGACGACCGTTTTCAACATCAATGCTCCCTTCATCACTGTAATAATCAAGATCATTATGGTG
>NZ_JBHIPT010000050.1:0-1721 GCF_042196205.1 Bartonella sp. AP21QHHD
CAGCGAATGCTTTTGCAGTAACACCAATAGCAATTCCCTGATAATTCTTAGCTTCAGATGATAAACCGATAGCTATTGTTCTTTCAGCTGACGCACGTGCAGCGACGTAATAACAGTCTTTGCCTTTACCACAGTCATATGTTTGCTTATTGCCTATCGCAATAGACGACACAGAGGGCGCACTCGCCGCCTCACCCAACTCAACACCTTTGCCACCACCTCTCTGCATTTCACTAACAGGAATAAGTTGTCTTGGTGTCAAAGTATTTATTACAGAACTATTATCAGTCTTTATTGTGGAATTCTTATCACTGTTACCAGAAAGAGTATTGATGAGAAAATTTGCATAGTCACTGGTAGCATCCACCTTAGGTGTCGTCGCAACACTCAACGCTGTTATATAATTCTCCTTTGACGCACTAGAAGCATCTAAATCACTGTTATCGCTATTATAAGCAGAGATAACATTTTGTGGAGTTCCTACAACAGCACTCTCGACACCTTCAAGGAACATTTTGCTTAAATCGACATTTGCCGAAAAACTAGGAGAAACATTCGATAAAAACGCAACTATTGCAACCAACAAAAGCACCCTCACCAAAGACAAGGGATAAGGAAAATGAGTCCCATTTGCATCATCGTGTGCTAATGTGGCATATAATTTTTTCATAACAAATTCTCCAATGAAAAAACTTAAAAACACCTCCAAAACATAAAAAAGACACATTTTAGCATTATTAATCCCCTTGGAATTCATAATAGAGGATCGTTGCTTAGGATGTGAACATTTTGAGTCTTTTGTTTTGTTTGTGCTTTCTGTATTGAGATCTAAATGTTTGTTTTTGGTTTATGTTTTGTGGACATAGAAATAATATATTTAGAATCTAAGGGTTTTAGTGTGCTGTTTTTTACTAACTAAAAAAGAGGTCTTCCATATTTAATATTATTTTTTACTTGGTAGTCGTTACTATAAAATGCTTTAAAAAAGGTTTTAGTATGTGTTTTCTTAATTATAGACTTTAGTTTTATTAGAAAGCATTTTTTTATTAATAACAAGTAAAATAAAAAGAGATTGTAGTATGTCCGATATCTAACTTGCTTCGGATAATTGTTTTTTAGTTAGGACTTCTCTTCTTAAAATATTATGTAATGATATATGCGTGATCCTTTGATGTATCTTTTATCTTTACGCACTACTTATCCCCCCTTTGAAAGTTATTTTATCAAAATGAGTCTTATTAATATACATTCCTGCATGACTATAGACTGTTCAAGAAAATAGCAACATAAAAATATAACTTTTTAGCAATATGGATTCTACTGTGATCTTTTTGCAATAAAAGCATATAAGGGGCTTCTATAAAACATCAAAGTTTATATCGTCATCAAATATTATGCTTATCTCTAGATAAATACTGTGCGTCTGTAAAAAAACATTCACCCTCATTTCAATAAATAAGGGTGAATGTTTTGTTCGGTTTTTATTGTTCGTATTATTTTATTTTCAGAGTGATTGCACCACCTATTCCCCAATGACCACCAGCACTCGTGGCAGAGAGATTAGAGCGGATTTTTCCATTTTCAGATGTATAACCAGCACCAATAGCAAATGCCGATTGTCCACGCCATGCGCCGCTACCAAATGAGACACTCAAAGATCCTGGTTCGTCGAAGTAACGTAGATTGGACACTGCTAGACCAACCGCCGCTGCTTGCCTTGC